>JALXFI010000289.1 GCA_027069035.1 bacterium | reverse complement strand
AATATCAGGTTCCCGTGTTTATACTCGGCGATCAGCATCTGGTTGACAGTTGTATTACTTTAGACAAGTTAAACCCTAACAAGGTTAAGTATAAAAGCCATATGGTAAAAAGCGGCAATCTGAAAACGCCTTACCTTCGATACAGGAATACAAAAAGCGGTGTATCTCCTTTGGCTTATTATGGACAGAATAAGGTAACTTTCATTGTTGATAGTCATATACATACTGAAGATGGACATATTTCTGAAGACATGGTAGTTGCAAAAAAATTGGCAGAAAAACGCTTTAGAAAGGTCAATGGCATGAAAAAAGAATTTTATGGGCCGCAATATTATGGTCTGAAAAATGCTGAAACAATTTTTGTGTCATGGGGATCTACATATGGCGCTGTTAGAGAAACAATAGATTATCTGCTTGAGAAGAAAAAAAGCGTGGCAATGATCCATTATAATAAGATATCGCCATTTCCTGTAGAAGAATCAATCACACTCCTGAAATCCGGGAAGGATATTTGTGTGGTTGAGAATAACTATCAGGCGCAATTCAACCGTTTACTTAAGAGAGAAATCAATATAAACACAGGAGAACCTATCCTGAGGTATGATGGGCGTCCATTCAACGTGCAATATATAATCGAAAAGTTTGAAAAGGGGCGAAAATGACGGCAGAAAATTATTTTCATTATTCCGGTGAGAGGGCGTGGTGTCCCGGATGTGGAGACTATAGCATACTTTCATCGGTAGAAAAGGCGCTGATGAATTTGAGAAAAAAACCACATGAGGTGCTTATTGTATCAGGAATTGGACAGGCGGCAAAACTGCCGCATTATATCAACACAAACGGTTTTGACGGTTTACACGGCAGGGCATTGCCGGCAGCCTTTGGCGCTAAAGTGGCAAACCACAAGCTTCTGGTGCTTGTCACGAGTGGAGATGGAGACATCTATGGGGAAGGCGGCAACCATTTCATACATGCCATACGCAGAAATATAGATATTACCTTAATCGTCCATAATAATCAGGTGTATGGTCTTACTAAGGGACAGGCATCTCCCACTTCTGATTTGGGAATGGTTACTAAAACTCAGCCCGATGGTGTAGTCACCATTCCTTTTAACCCATTGCAGATGGCGATTACTCTGGATGCGGTGTTCGTAACGCGAAGTTATTCAAAGGAGATAGAGTTTACCTCAAAGTTAATTGAGGAAGGTATAAACACTCCCGGTTTTTCACTCATTGATGTACTCCAGCCGTGTGTTTCTTTTAACCATATCAATACTTACAAATGGTACAGTGACAGGGTGTACCAACTTGACGGTTCTTATGATCCTGCAGACAAATCAAAAGCATATAAAAAATCAAGTGAATGGGGAAACAAAATACCGATAGGTGTTATTTACAAAAATTCACGAAGAACGTATCTGGATAATTTTATAAAACCAAAAGACCTCCCGTTAATAAAAAGAAAAACAGGTATTAAGTGTATAGAATCATTAATTAGTGAGTTCTATTGAACTGTTTTTGGTGGTTATTAATAGCGGCTTAAACTCTTTTAAATTTAATACGAAAAACCCCTTATCTTGTACGTAAATTGTCATTCCGGTCTCGATCTGGAATCAAATACTTTTGTAAGCACTTATAAGTAAAGGCACTGAGGTCCTGAAGATTAATTCAGGACAAGAATAATGT
>JALXFI010000288.1:4193-15200 GCA_027069035.1 bacterium | reverse complement strand
ACAAGTAAAAGCTATTATGATTTAAGCAGATCAATGTGCGGTAAAAAGGGCAGGTATCAAGTTGCACATATTTTTGTGCAACTTTTTTGAAGAGCAGAGAATGAGATCCTGAAAGCGCTACCCATATCAGGACTGCTCGTCACCTCTATACCGGCTTTGTGCTCATCTATAATCTTTTTTACTATAGCAAGGCCAAGTCCCGTACCTTTATCCTTTGTGGTATAAAAGGGATTAAAAAGATTTTCAACAGTCTCGGCATTCATACCAACTCCGGTATCCTTTAATATGCAAAAAACCTCGGCATGGTAAGTGCCTTTATTCGTTGTTCCTGTAGAAATATCAAGCATCCCGCCGCAGGGCATCGCCTGAAGGGCATTTATAATAAGATTGGAAAAAACCCTTTTAAGCATCTCCCTGTCAGCCTTTATAAACGGAAGACCATCCTCAAGATTAAGTTTGTATCTTATCTGTCTTTTTGTCATCTCCTCAGCAAAAACACCAAGGGATTCATTTATAACCTCATTCAGTTCTGTATCCGCAAAAACGATTTTCGGTTTCCTTGAAAGGTCAAGCAAAGCATCAATTATCTCTATTATCCTGTTTATCTCCCTTGGTACAGTGCTATCAAACCTCTTGCGAAAGGACTCACTGTTAAATTTTACCGGCATCAGTTGCACAAAGGTCTTGATAGCAGTTAATGGATTTCTTATCTCATGGGCAAGCGAGGCGGCGATGGTACCCGTCGCGGCAAGTCTGTCGGCATGACGCATCTTCTCTTCAAGCTCTTTTATTTCCGTAAGATCTTCAAAGACCAAAAGGGTTCCTATGGACAATCCCTTCCCATCTAAAAGAGGACTTAAATTAAGAGCAAGCATGCGTCTTCTTCCTTCTTTATAGTAGACCTGTTCTATACTGTTATTTGACACGCCTTTTAAGATTGCCTCTTTAAGGAAACTTACAAACAATGGATTTTGCGCAAAGACCTTTTCATATTTCTTTCCGGCAATCATTTCGCTCTTCACGCCCAATATGCCCTCTCCGCTACGGTTAACCGTATTTATCGCCCCGTTAGAATCTATCGTAAGAAGCCCGTTTGTCATGGAAAAAAGGATGTGGTCCGTATATCTCTTAAGTAACAATATCTCTTCATACCGCGATTCAATTTCCCGTCTTTGCGAAAGCACCTCCCGTATCATGACATTAAAGTTGACCGAAAGATCCTCGATCTCATCGCCGGTGTTTATATCTATCTTCTGGTCAAGATTACCGTTTGCCACTTCCACAGTAGCCTTTACAAGGTCTTCCATCGGCCGGGTTATTCTCCTTGAAAGAAATACAGAGCCGACACAACCTAAAATCAATGCAGATAAACCAATAAGTATAAGGATAACACGCGTATATGCTATGTCAGCATAGATACTCTCAAGTGAAAAACCAAGTCTTATTAATCCCCACTTCTCTTCAGATCCCTCAATATAAACAGGAACGGCTGTTTCCAATATCCTGATCCCGTTTTCATGGTCGAATATCTCCTGAGTTACAGTACTATTAGAGTTCCATGCCTTAAGGCTTACCGCATCATCAAGCCTTTGTCCCTGCTTCTCATCATGGCCGCTATAGGCGGCAACATTGCCTTCCTTGTCTAAAATGATTACATATACTACGTCTTCGTCCCGAGCCACCTTTTCGGCATTCTGTTTAAGTGTTATATAATTATACGTAACAAGAGACATTGTGCTTACTGCGGCAAGATTTCCCGCAACGGCCTCAACCCTTTTTTTAACTTCAAAAAGCAGTGTGTTACGTTCTCTTTTTTCAACTATAAGTATTACAAATATCATAAGGAAGAAGATAAGGAGGGTAAAGTATATGACAAAACGGTATCTTAACGGCATTTTAAGACTTGATGGTTTTAGAGAATGTGTCATCTCTTTTCCCCTAATCGTATTAGTTCTCTTTGTGCATCACTATCATTTGGATTTATCCTAATTACTTCTCTAAATTCTTTTTCCGCCTTTTTAAAGAGACCTTCTTCTAAGTAAATAAGACCAATATTATAATGTGAATCTGCATTATTAGGGTTTATGCTTATGCTTTTTTTTAACGCAGATATTGCTTGCTCAACCTTACCTTTCGTATAATAAATTTTGGCAAAGGTATTATATATATTAGAATCGTCAGGCAGTATCTTATTTGCCTTTTCAATTTCTTCTTCAGCCTTTTTCAATAATCCCTTAACAAGAAAGGCATCCGCAAGATTTCTGTGAAATGCCGCCAGCTCAGAAGGTTTTTGTGTATATTTTAACGCTTTTTGGTACAAAAGAATAGATTTATCGATGAGTCCTTTTTTGCCATATAGGACACCAAGGTTATTATAAGAAACCGGATCAAAAGGATCTAATCTTAAAGCAGCTATAAATTGATGTATAGCTTCATCTGTAAGTCCCTTATTCATGTAAAGTATAGCTAAATTTTTATGCCGGGCCGGGCCTGTAGGTTTCATCTTAATAGCTGTTTTAAATGCATCAATAGCCTTGTCAAATTGTCCGGTCTTCATATAGAAAGCTCCAATGTTACTGTAGGATTTTCCATATTTTGGATTCAATGCCAAAGCGGTTTTAAATTCATCGAAAGCTTCATCAAAATGACCCATCTTTGTGTAAGCAGTCCCGAGATTATTGTGTGCCAAATAATTTTTGGGCGCCTTTTTTATCGCATCACTCCACAATGTATAATCATCTCTCCACACCCGGTTTCTTGAAATAGTTCCTATAGTATTAAAAGTAATAAATAGGACTGGAATTATTATGATGAATACCTTTATCATCTTATGATTTGTCCTTTGATAAAGAGCACTTAACAAGAACACAGATCCTATGATGAAGCCAACACCGGGCAGATACGTCCTGTGTTCATTTGTTATCATATTTAAAGGCACTACACTCTCAGGCAATATGGCTGTGAAAAACCACAATATACCAAAACTTACACCGGCATTTCTTCTCCTTAAAACTATTGCTGATATAAGTAACAGGAGGATTACTATTATTGAAAAAAGAACAGCGGTCTCCTTTATACCGGTTGCCTCTGTCATATCATGAACAACACTCAGATTAGATGGGAAAAATATCTGTTTTATATATAAAATAATGACCTTGCATTGGGTAAGTAAATTAATATATACGCTTCGAGCAACTCCCTTGCCTTCAATCATGGTTGCCTTGGATATCTTTATAATCGCCCTGCCTACAAAGTGCTTTCTCAATAATAGATATCCTCCGGATACAACCCAGAATGGAATATGATGCAGGAAAAAAGAATAAAGGATAGAAAACCTTTTATTCTTAAAAATAGTTGATCCTCTATTTTTAAACAGAAGATCATAAAGGATCAAAATGATTGGCAGTGTTATGGCTATTTCTTTAGATGAAAGAGCAAGGATATAGGCAAGAAGTGAAAAAATATAGTAAAGATTAATAGAACCGTCAACAGTAAGTCTTTCTCCATTCCCCTTTGCCTTGCCCATTGATGCTCTGATATAAAGATAAAAAGAAAGAAGGTAAAATAAAGTCACAAGCAAGGCTGACCTGCTGGATATGTAGTTAACCGCCTGCGTATTTAATGTGTGAACACCAAAGATCAGGCCTCCGTAAAAAGCGGGCCAAAAACACTTCCCATCTACTTGCTGATTACCCCTTATTGCAGGATAATCTTTTTCCCTTTCATCCAACATACCTAATATGATGAAATAGATAAATAGAGCATTTAATGCATGAATAAGGTTGTTAACTATATGAAAACCAAATACATTGAGACCATTTAATCTGTAGTTTATAGCATATGTAGTCATTAGAAGCGGACGATACATACCCTTGTTCTGCTTTTTGCTAAAGGTATCAGTGTCTACGAAAAATCTGGGTATATTTGTAAGTGTTTTTATGTGAGGGTTTTCTACAATATGATGTCTATCATCAAAGTGAAAGGTGTTATTTATAGAGTTGAGATACACACCGAATGTGAGCGCCAATATGAATAAAGGCAAAAACAATGAACGATATCGGGTAATAATCAACTTTTTATCCATATTAATTTCATAATTGGATATAAACAAGGCCAGCCTTACTTCAGTAATTTCAAACCACTTTTAGCCTTCTTATTCTGTGGGTCAATAATTAAAACCTTTTTGAATAGTTTGACTGTTTGCTCATCCCTGAATACATAGTTTAGGTATTCCAAGCCAAGCCTTAAATAAAAAACCCCCATTGCATTTTTAGACACCGTTACAGGCGGAATAATATCCCCAGCGTTTTTAAGCATATCCATCACCCTTTCATTCTGGCCTACATCAGGAGGCGAGTACATCTGCATAGGGAGGGTAAATTCAAGGATCGGTTTGTTGTCCGTATTGATAGACGCCCCGTGGATATAAGCCCTTAAGTCCTTGTTGCCGATCAAAAAGAGATTGAGAAATTGCAGGGCATTATTTACATCTATCCGATTGAGACCTACGCTTTTTATTTTTTTATCAAGGGCATCAAGTTCAATCCTGATCTCTTTTTTAGAACCTATAATAACCAGATCGGCTGTCTTTGAGTAATGGAACCAAACGCTTGCATGGGGAAAAACAGATGCAAAGGTTTTTATGCCGGTTTTAAAGTCCCGGTCCGTAGTGCGATAATTCTGATACCAGATAGCGGTTACTCCATCAGGTGAAAGGTGATCATAGAGATCCTCAAAGTATTCTCTTGTAAAAAGATTGGAGACACCGCTTATCCATGGATCTGAAACCCCCGACACAATCACATCGTACTTCTTATCCGTTGATGCCACAAAGCTTCTTCCGTCCGTTATGTGCATAGAAACCCGCTGATCGGAAACAGCATCGCCGTTTACCCTGGAAAAAAAATTTGCCGCCTCTATAACGGCAGGTTCAAGCTCCACAACATCGATCTCTTTAACCGGATATTCCTCCATTGCCCCAAGTG
The DNA here is from genome assembly GCA_027069035.1 of bacterium. GTDB lineage: Bacteria > Desulfobacterota > GWC2-55-46 > S146-80 > JALXFI01 > JALXFI01. The sequence goes on along the minus strand of JALXFI010000288.1, from coordinate 10,215 downwards.
TTATACCGGAGCCAAGGCCGACGAGAAGGGCGTTTTCTGTTTTTTTACTGAGGAGCATAGGGATGTGTCCCAATACATACCATGTCTCTGCCGGTCTGTCTCCGTTTACTATTGCCTCATATTTCCCGTTTGCCTGATAGGAGAGTTCATCTCCCCTTTTTCTTACGGTTATAAGTGCGTTTAATCCTTCCTTATAGTAAAGCAGCTTATCATCAGATAGTTTCCCTTTGATATCTGAATAGTTTTGTTTTATCGGATTAACGTACGGGCCAAGGGTCATGACCTCTTTGTCCCATGAAGGAAGGTTAAATATTAAAAACATTGATATCATTACAGTTGCGCCAATGACAAAAAAATTAGCGCCTCTGCGCATCTCTGAAAACACGAGCAGTACAATACATAGAAGTATATTTATTACAGCCAATATAAAGATGGATTTCTGAATACCGATAAAGGGGATCATTATAAACCCTGCGGAAAAGGACCCAACAATCGAACCTATGGTATTAGAAAAATAGATGCTTCCGATACTTGTCCCGACTCCCCTTTTTCGCCTTGTATATATCTTGCTTACAACAGGGAATATCGCCCCCATAGAAAGTGTTGGAATAGCCATAACAGAAAGGCTTAAGAGAAACTGTAAAAAAGTAAAGAGCCAGAAATTGTGAGAAAAGGCCTGATACATCCGACTGAATATGAATGGAAGATATTTAAATGAAAATATGGATGCTATGGCCGATATTCCAATAATTCCTTCGAGTATGCCGAACCAGAAGATATGATGTCTTTGTCTGTCAACAAACCGTGAAAACAGTATGCTTCCTAAAGATATCCCAAGAAGAAAGGCCGTCAGTATAACAGTAAACGCATAGATGGAGGAACCGAGAACCAGGGACAATACCCTTGTCCAGAGCACTTCGTAAGCAAGGGCTATAAAACCGGAAAGACAGAAAGCGGAAATAACTATTACATCCATTGTGTTTCGCTTATCTTTATGAGGGTTCGCACTACTTACACCGTCCGGGACTTTTTGGGCAACGCCTGAAGATTGGCTGATTATGCCGGAATTTTTTCTTATTATACCTCCGATAGCAAGTAAAAGAACGCCTACAATAGTATCAATGCTTCCCGCAAGATAGAGACTCGATTTAATACCTAAAAAATAGAGGAGGAACATTCCCGTAAAAAGGGTTCCTGTCACTGCGCCAAGTGTGTTGACGGCATAAAGGAGGCCGGAGCTGTGTCCTATACGGTTGTTATTCAAAGAAAAATATTTGATCAGCACCGGCAGTGTGCCGCCCATAAGTGTAGTGGGGATTATTATACCCAAAAATGAGAAGAGAAACTGTGTTGAGTTGAAAGCACTGTAGTACGTCTGCCCGGCAGCAAATGACCCTATATATAAAGATTTTATCAAATCAAAAATTGTCGGGGTAAAAAAACAATAGAGACCTATAGAGAGTTCTATCAAAGCATATATCTTAAGCGGATTAGATTTTCTGTCAACAAGCCTGCCAAACGCTATGCTTCCCAAGGCGAGGCCTGTCATAAAAGTAGTAAGAACGGTGGTAATGGCAAACTGGGTGGAGCCAAAGACAAGGATAAGCATCCTTGTCCAGACGAGTTCATATACAAGGCCGGTAAGCCCGGTAAGAAAAAAGAAGAAGAGAAGAATAAATTTCATAACAATAATTCATTGTCCTTCCACATTGTGTGGTAGTCTGTGTTCTACCGCCAAGGGCATTATTCAGGATAAAGTATAAGGGTTAACCGTAAATTCTGCAAGAAAAACGGGCTCTGCTGAACCTTATTTGATTAATTCCATCGGTTTTATATCAAAAGAACTACATTTAACGTCTTCGTGAAAGAAGTAGTATAGCGTCAAATCAGTAATCTCTTGACTGCCCATCCAATCAGGATGACTGCCCATTGGAATCAAAAAATAATCATTCTCTGTATTTATATCAAAAACCAAGGAACGTTTATCACTAAAATCTTTGCCGTTTGCCCAATAAAGTTTCCCGGTACCAGTGCCATTTACACCGCTTTCTTTACTGCAATTAGTTTTAAGTCTTATAAAATCATATTTGCTACCATCTATAGGCTCTTTAAATCGCCATGCAATTGTATTGCTGTTTTTATATAAGATAGCAGCATCCATATCATATCGACGAAATCTTGGCATAAGACTCTTTAAATTTCTTCCCCACGCAATCGGAAGCGCTCGCAAATTTTTCTGGTAAGGATAACCTTTATCGTTTTGATTAAATCTTCTCAGTCCAAGTTCATCATATCTATCCTTTCGAATAAGAAAGGAAAATCCATTTTGCCTGTACAATATATAAGCGTTATTCATAAACCATTTATAAATCCTATAAGACCTCAAGGTAAAGAGTGCATTATCAAAAAACCTTCCAGGCAATATAAAAACAACAGGTGGTTTCTTTCGTTTCAGAACATTTATTACTTCGGTCTGTATCTCATAATTTACTGCATTATATCCAGCAAGATAAATCCATGGAGCAGGTTTATCGATGTAAAAATACATAGCTATCCTATTAGTAAGATCGTAATATGTCTCTCCCCTCTTAAGTAATCCCCCAAGTATTTTTTTAAATTCAATAATTTCTCTTACTTTATTTTCTTGCATAAAACCTTTACCTACATTTGGTATCCCAAATTTCTTCCCATCTACAAAAACTGCATCAGGGAGAACTTGCACAGGATTAAAAATATTAGTGCTTACAAGATCGTCTACAGCTATGGCATCCAATCCCGACTGCATTCCGATGAAAAGAAACAGAAATAATATCCCAATAAATGTAAATCTCTTTGATTGCAGCATGGTTAAAAGTATCACCAAAGGCAGCAAACTTCCAAGGATCAATGCTGTAACTACTCCGGTTCTACTTAACTCATTTACATCAATCCTTACCATACTATATGGTATAATGAATATTGTAAAAAGCATTCCAGCAAGTGCAATAATCGTTGCCGGGCTTAAGAGATGAGTTACTCCACTTTTATCTCTTTTAAGGTTTAAGATAAAGAGGTGCCACAAGACTAATATACCCAACATCCATCCCCCTACCCTGACCCCTTCCCAGATCAATTTTTCCTTCCATGGAAACCAAACAGGTATCACTGTAGATTGGAACCAGCCTATTCCATTTCCCAGCGAGTGTGCAGAGCTGTTGTTAATCAAAAATGTCAGTAAAACTCTAAAATATGGTACAAGAAAGACAATGGATACTGCGATAAAGCTTAAGATAAGGAATGTGGTTTTTGAATGCTTTTGAAATGTATCTTTCAGCAAACCCTTTTTCAAAATAATAATAAAAAAATACAGACCAAAGGGTATAGTGGCAAGAGTCAAAGCAATACCCATAGGGGAATGGTTATACAAAATATGGGCCATTGAAAAGAAATACCATAAAACAAGCCATAATAAAGGCCTTTCCAACAACACAGGAAGAGATAAAATGAGAATAATTGGTAAAACCAAAAAAAACCTGTCTCGTACAGGTATAAAAGAAAAAGAAAGTAATAAGCTCCAGTCTTTTCCAACAAATCGCGATAAAAGATAGATGTTTGCGCATGCGAAGGCAGGCATCAAAAGACGCATTACCCAAAAAAATGAAAATGCCGTCCCCTTAAAAAATATGGAATTGACTGCCCCATACAAGACATCCATAAAGCCATGAATAGGTATAAAATCATGGTATGCCCTGAGGCCAAAGTGTGTTATCTGCTGCCATGGAACAATAAGTTCTCCAAGGTGAAAATAACCAGATATAAAACCGTTGTAGGAAGGTACATAATTTGTGTATGAAATAAGAAAGATAAATGACAAAAGACTTGGCATAAGGATAAAATCGGAGTACGAGAAATCGTTTGCTGCAAAAACGGAACTTGCATACCTTCTTAAACTATACACATTATAAACAACACCCAATAGACTGATTGACACAAACAATAATTCGGTTCTTAAAGGTATATTGTCTATAACCATCAAGGTGTTGCCTTTTTGATAAACCTCGCGTAATGGTATCAGAAAAAGAAGAGGAAGGAGTATCTGGGATAAATAACAAAATTTACACCATGATTTTAAAGAAGACTTATCGAATATAAAGGCTAATATAATTGTAATAAAAGAAAATATATACAATAGATATAGTGCCCTTCCATCTGAAATGGCTTGCGTAAATTTGCTAATCGCAATTGGATTAATAAGGTAAAATACAGTTAAAACAGCAAAAAAGGAAAGGTATGTAAATATGCTTATCAAAACTACTAAAACAAATCTGAAACCAAACCATTCACTTTTACCTGTCGTTACATCCTTTAGATATAGAACTCCTCCAACAATAAGGAAAAATGCTATTATCTTAAATCCATTCATGGTTCCACTTACAAACCAAAAACCAGCAACATACGCAACAACACCTACACAAACAAGGATTGCATGGTTCATATAATGTGAATCAAAGTTTAATAGACGCCGTTTGTCCTGACAATATGTTTTTTCTATCCTGTGCCATAACCTACTTGTCAACAGCAGAGAAATAGTCCACATAACAAAAAATACTGCCAGAAATACGAACACAATTAGATAATCAAAAGTCTTGCAATAATCAACCCAAGTAATACTGCCAACGATTAGGTCCGGATATATTTGTTTGCAACTTTTTAAAAAAGGAGAAAACAGAAAAAGCGAAATGACACTGCTTGTTATACCAAAAAGAAAGGCTGTACTTAACTGAGCTGTGGATGCTGTATACAAGCAGTTGATTAGATAAGAGACAAACTTTTTTAATGTATAATATATTTTCATGCAAGGAAGAATTTTTCTATAATTTAGTGGAAAAAGAATTGTTTTTAATTTGATATCCTTACGAAAAAATCTAAATTATCGATTGTAGTAAAATTAATAATATCAACATTTAGGGATATATTTTTTAAAAAATCGTCTTCAATTAGTTTCATGATATTCCTGCTCTGCATTAACTAACCAGATATTTTCCTTTGTTTTTTTGTTATTAATTACATTATTCACCGCTTCCATAGCAGTCAACATAGAATGATCTTGATTGTTATACTTATGCATTCCATTGCGACCAATTAAAAAAAGATTCTCAATTTGATCTGCAAATTGTTTTATTATATCGAATTTATCATAGCTTCCAAAATAAGCAGGGTAAGCTTTTGGTGTTCTAATTACAACTGAATCTAAAACATCATCTTTTTGTTCTATAAAACCTATTTGTTCCAATTCACTTGTTGCAAATTGTGAAAGCTCTTTATCTGTTTTATTCCACAACTCATCTCCCTCGTTAGCAAAATATTCTAAACCCAACCAAATATTTCGTTCATCTTTTACAAGATATGGACTCCAATTATTAAAAATCTGAATGCGCCCTAATTTAACATCTCTTTCCTGGATATATATCCAATTATCCGGAATAATATTATTGACTGTTTTTATTTTTGTCTCATTTTTTATTTTTAATTCCTTTAGAAGAATTCCAACCGTAATAAAATCTCTGTACATTAATCCCTCTGCCACCTCTTTAATTTCGTTTGTCACTGAAGGTTGCATGGACAAAATAAGTTCTTTTACCGGCATAGTAGAAAAAACAAAATCAGAGCGTATTTTTCTTACTTCTTGTGTCTCACAATCTTTTACTAAAACATAGGTTATCTTTAATTTATCCCTAATTAGTCCAATTACCTTGCTATTTAAATAAATTTCACCTTTTCTTGCTTTAACTTGAGAAGCTACTTCTTCCCATAATTGACCTGGACCATACTTAGGATATAGAAATTGTTCAATCAATGAAGTTTCTATTGTTTTTTGTTCAATCGATTTTTCTTTTTTTAACAAAGTTCTTATTGCATGAATCAGTGTCTTTGAAATAGAAAGTCCTTTTACCCTCTGCGCTCCCCATTCAGGTTTAATTTTATTACATGGCACCCCCCATACTTTCTTAGTATAATCTTCAAAGAATGTACGATAGAGTTC
>JALXFI010000288.1:0-4183 GCA_027069035.1 bacterium | reverse complement strand
TAACAGAGAAACAGATTATATATAAATAACTTGAAATTATCTTTATAACTCTAATTATGCCAAGATTTTTAAAAGTTTTCCATTTTATGGAAATTGGATAATCAAAAAAATGTCTTAAAAAGAAAATTCGGCTCAGTCTGCTTCGAATAAGCATTACCTTATCTTCTTTTTCAGGATCAGGTGAGTTCGGAGTGTTTGAAAGGGGAATCTTTCGCTCTAAAATAATATCGTCTTTTGAAGGAGCACCTTGCAATGGAAAGATATTTTGCCACCAATCCATTACACGAGCCGATTTGGAAAAGAAACGATGTCCCCCTATATCAATTCTATTACCCTTGTAATTAACCGTTTTAGATATACCACCTATATATTGACTTTGCTCAAAAATTATAGGTTTAATATCAGTTTTTCTCAACAGATCGTAAGCCGCTGTTAAACCGGCAGGACCGGCACCAATGATTATAGCTACTTTACTCACATAATACTCCTTAAAAAATAATGTAAACTGCCTCAAAAAACCTGTCAGGTGTAAAATTCTTTTGAAAGATACTAACATACTCAAAGGGATTTTCAAACACAAAATCCAGCCTATAGAGACAAAAAGGGTCATAGGGCACGAGTTTTTTGCGACCTTTAACCCTCTATCAAAAAAAACTTAGTAAACCATCCTCACCCAAAATACAGGGGTTTTTGGATAGTCATTAGTCATTAAAAATCATCAAAAAACATGATAAAATGAATTCATATTATTACAAAGTTGTCGAATCTAATCAATCTCTAAGAAAACAAAATTATTAAAAATGCTTTGCTTTATTAAAAAGTATCACATAACATACAACTGATAGTTGTTTGAACAAATAACAATGGGTAATGAGTTTTAACAAGAATACTTTAAATAAATATAAAAGATTTTCCCGGAACCATCCCGATTTGTGGTTGTGGATTGCTTTTTTTGCTGTAATATTTTTTACAGCTATAGTAAGGGTGCGCCTTTTAGGCATCCCGCTTGAACGTGATGAGGGAGAGTATGCATATACGGCACGTCTTATACTGCAAGGTATCCCTCCATATATAGAATCCTATGATCCAAAAATACCGGGACTTCATATTGTCTATGCCTTAATCATGGCAGTCTTTGGAGAGAACCTCTATGGCATCCACTTAGGTCTTCTTTTTACAAATATATCAACTATATTTGTACTATTCTTCATGGGAAAGCGCCTATTTGGTTGTTCTGTAGGGCTAATATCTGCGGCAGGTTTTGCAATTATGTCACTTAGTCAGAATGTGCTCGGTTTTACTGCCAATGCAGAACCACTTCTATTGCTTCCTGCCTTGGGAGGCATTTTTATAATGCTGTTTGCTCTGGAGTCTGACAAAAAAAAATATTTCTTTCTGAGCGGTTTTCTTGTTGGACTGGCCTTTATTATAAAACAATCTGCGCTTTTCTTTATAATATTCCCTGCTTTTTATATTGTTTATAACTATTATATGAAACATCATATATTTACATCTCGCTTTGTAACCAGATACTTGTTGTTTTTATTTGCTGTTTTTATCCCATTTGCTCTCGTTTCCATAGCGCTTCTATACTACGGTACCTTTGATAAATTCTGGTTTTGGACATTTAAATATGCTTTAAAGTATGGCTCTAAAATGCATCTTCAGAATGGCTTCTATTTACTAAAATGGAACATAAAAGATGTCATTAGCACATCATTTCTCATATGGGGTATTGCAGGTATAGGGGTTGCTGCTCTATTGTGGAACAAGGCCAATCACTCTCAAGCAGTCTTTATGATTGCCTTTCTATTATCTTCTTTTCTATCTGTTTCGCTCGGTCTTTATTTCAGGTCACATTACTTTATAATGCTTCTCCCGGCCATAGCGCTTTTGTTTGGAATAGGGACAGATTTCCTTGGAAAGATGTTGCCATATAAGAAACATCATCTTAGTAAAATTGCGACATTTGTTGTAGCTATAACTGCAATATTCTATTCAGTATATCTGGAAAAGGCATATCTTTTTCAACTCGACCCCAAAACAATATCAATCTTGAATTACGGAGAAAATCCTTTTGTTGAGTCTTTAGAAATTGCAAAATATATAAAGAAAAACAGTTCAACAAATGACCGTATAGTTGTTTTAGGGTCAGAGCCTCAGATATACTTTTATTCCAACAGGCTTGCGGCTACAAAATACATAGTTATGTACCCTATGTTAAAAGAAAATGAATATGCACTGCAAATGCAAAAGGAGATGATTGCCCAAATCGAGTCGGCATATCCTAAATTCTTTATTGTTGTCAATATACCAACATCATTTCTTATTCAACCAAAAGCTAAAAGATTGATATTCAAATGGGCTAAAAGTTATGTGCCTTTAAACTTCGACCTTGTGGGAGTTGTTGATATCCTTCCAAAAGGAACCAGATACCTTTGGGGAAGTAAATCTAATGGATATATTCCACAATCGTCTTACTGGATTTCAATCTACAAGAGAAAAAACAATAAAAACTGAATTTGTGGACAAGCCTCCCATAAGTTTCTTGACAATATCGCTTTGATAAGATATACATAATTAACAATAATGTTAATTATGTATGCTCAATGAAGATCCTTAAATTAAACAGTATAGATAAACTGTATTTTGGCCATGAAGAGATATCAAGGGTGCTTGGCATATCATTGAAGTCCTCCATGGTCTCTGCCAACAGGTATGTTAAAAAGGGTATGTTGGTTAGAATTAAAAGGAATATTTATGTACTTAAAGAAAAGTGGAAGATACTTGGAAGGGAGGAAAAATACGTTTTAGCAAACCTTATCCAGGTGCCTTCATACATATCCTTAATGACGGCGCTGGGATATTATGAGATTACTACTCAGATACAGAGAGATTTCATTGAGTCCGTTGCTGTTAAGAGGACAAAAGATGTGGAAGTAGAAGAGGCAATATTTAACTATACAAAAATCAGCTCCGGTCTGTATTTTGGGTACAAAAAAGAAAACGTCTTTTTTATTGCCACCCCTGAAAAAGCCTTTCTTGATGCCCTGTATCTAAAGTCTCTGGGTCGATACAGCTTTGATATGGATTCCATTGATTTTAGCAAGTTTGATGTAATTGAAGTGAAGAGATTAGTAAAGAAATATCCCATAAAAACTCAAAAGTTATTGGAGCAGAATGGATATATTTGAAAAACATGAGATTTTTGAGATAGAGATATTGGAAAAGCTGAAGAACAATAAGCTGCTTGAACCCCTTGTTTTTGGCGGCGGCACTATGTTGAGATTATGTTATGAATTAAAAAGGTACTCGGTTGATCTTGACTTTTGGTTTGTAAAGAAAATAGGTATGGATAATTATTTCAGTAAATTTAAAAGGACACTTGAACAGGAATACGATATCACCGACGCTAAGATAAAACATTATATGCTTCTATTTGAGATACGTTCTGACAATTATCCAAAATGCCTCAAGATTGAGATAAGAAAAGAGGTAAAGGATTGTGATTTTCAGGAGAGGATTGCGTACTCAAGATACACCAACAAACAGGTCATCTTAAAGACACACACCTTAAAACAGACTATGGGAAATAAGTTTCAGGCGGTCTTTAGCAGGGATGAGATCAGGGACTTTTTTGATATAGAGTTTTTATTAAGAAGAGGAATTGATTTAGCGGAACTCTCTATAGAAGAAATTTCAAAACTGAAAGAAAGATTGGATGGCTTTAAGGAGAAGGATTTTAAGGTAAAGCTTGGGTCGGTACTGGAAAGCGACATCCGAAAGTACTATATTGAAAACAGGTTTGATTACCTGCGGGAGAAGATTGAGGCAGTAAAAAATACATAATAACCACTGAATACACTGAAAAAACTAAGATGCATGATGAAATGATACTCTTAAAATCTTTATACAGTAGAAAACTTATCCTTATATCCTTCTTTTTAATCGGGATAATGGCTCTTTTTCTTGTATCCGCAAACGCTGATGACGACCATGATAAAGGCCGGTATATAATTAAGGGCGTTCCTTTTTATCCCCAGCTTAAGGATTTCTGCGGCCCAGCCTCACTTGCATCGATAATAAACTACTGGGGCGGCAATGTTTCACAAGAGGAGATTGGCAAACGTATATTCAGAAAAGAACTTAAGGGTTCTTTAAGCATAGATATGCTCTTGTATGT
>JALXFI010000287.1 GCA_027069035.1 bacterium | reverse complement strand
ATGATAGCTGGCGGCAGAAATTGCGGATAGCGGAGAATAAACAATTTTTCAGGGGCGTTGCGCACGTGCGCTGGATCATTCACCACCAAAGTTTTGGGATGAATTTGCTCAAGCAAATGGGTGGCAGTGATGTAGTGCATATCAAAAGGGGGGTCCTGGCGCATCAGCACGACATCATAGTCGTTTAAATTGACGGTCTTTTCATCGATGATTTTATAATAATCATCAGCTTCATCTTTAACCGTCACGGTTTTACCCGTTGCCTGCAAGATGCCATTTTCCAGCGCCAATGTATTGGGATGATAAACAAATAAAGTTGCGCCGCGGTTTTGTGCCTCCAGCATTTGGGCAAAGGTCGAATCACCTTTAATGTCGATACTTTCAATCGGGTCCATTTGAACCGCTACTTTTAAACCCATGGGGGCCTCCATTTTAAGGCGTTTGCAACTTCTGAATTACAGAAAATTCAGCGGCTATTTCCCGCTTCATCGAACGCGTTTTTTATATGTGTTATAGATAAGTAGGGATTGACGATTACGATGTCAAAGCGACAGGTGAAATCATTGTATTTATGTTTGACAGAACGCCAGTAATTTGCGGCTGAAATAATCCGTTTGATTTGCCGTGGTGTGATTGAAAAAAGACCTGTTTCAACATTCTTTCGCGCCTTAACTTCTATGAAAATCAATGACTTAAAACGCTTTGCTATAATGTCTATTTCCCCTTTTGGAGTCTTAATTCTTTTCTCCAAAATACGATAACCTTTACAGATACGGCTACGATGTTGAAAGGCTTTTAAGCCTTGTTGGTAAGTATATAGCAGGAGTTGAGGTTAATGAGTTAAGGGAAGGATTAATAAGCTTTCCCGTTATGTTAAAACTGCCAGATACAACTATAAATAACATTGAAAAAATAAAGCAGATCCCTCTACTGAGAAAAGAAGACGGAACACTCCTCAGGCTTCAAGATGTTGCTGATATAAAGATCATTCCCGGTTTTTCAAAAATAAGGCATGAAAACGGTCTTAGATATGCCCTTGTCCAGATGAACCTTGAAGGTAGAGATCTGGGTGGATTTATAAAAGAATTGAGAGAAAATATCAAAAAAGAGATAAAACTTCCTGAAGGTTATTTTATAGAATTTGCAGGACAGTTTGAAAATCAGCAGAGGGCTATGGAAAGACTTTCAGTAGTTGTTCCTATAGCGATACTCCTGATATTTATTCTTCTTTACATAAACTACAACTCTATCAGAGATTCTCTTCTTATAATGCTAAACGTTCCTTTTGCAACAATAGGAGGAATTCTGGCTCTTTACATATCAGGCTTTAACCTGTCTGTACCTGCGGCGATCGGTTTTATAGCAGTTTTTGGAATTGCCACACTTAACGGTGTTGTTCTTGTTTCTTATATAAGACAGATGCTTGATGAGGGTTTTAATATTGATGAGGCAATAAATAAAGCAACAAGATTAAGGATCAGACCTATACTCATAACAGCAACAGCTGCATCATTAGGGCTTGTTCCTATACTTTTTACTTACGATATTGGATCAGAAATACAAAAACCTATTGCCGTTGTCGTAATAGGCGGTATATTTAGTTCCACATTCCTGACACTGATACTTCTTCCCGTTGTATACAAATTTGTGTGGAAATTAACTTACAGAGGCTAAATCTTACAAGGGGCTTTGTAGCCC
>JALXFI010000286.1 GCA_027069035.1 bacterium | reverse complement strand
ATTCTGTATCATACATCCGTTTCTTCTGCGTAAATCTGTGTCCCAATTAAAGAATATCTATCCTAATAAAAGAATTCTGGAGGGGCTGCTTAGGGTCACATCTTCATATATCATTTAAATCTCCTGATTTTAATACTAAAACGAGTATGATAACTCCATGACACGCCCTGTCAGAATGGACTATTCGGATAGGTTTTATCATGTACTGTCACGCGGCAATAAGCGCAGGAATATCTTCCGGAATACTGAATTACAGACACAACAGAAAGAATGGCTGCGCGCCGTCAGGTGGAGGTCCATGCCTATGTATTAATGAGCAATCACCATCACCTTCTGATTTGAACCCGCAATGCGAACCTCTCCAAAACCATCCAATGGCCGGGACTTGCATACTCCCCTTTCAGTCCTTAATGCCAAGGGTACGGAGGATATTCATCATTGGACACCAGTTGGTAATGCCCGACTGGAAGAGATTAAGCCCGACAAATGCCGTAAACAGAAGCCAGTAACCGGAATGCACCTGTGCAAGAACAAGGCTTAACAGGACAAAAAAACCTGCAATAAGTCTTAACCATCTTTCTACGTTCATCTTTATTTACCTCCTTTAAAATCGGTTAAACAAATCTTTTTTTGTAAGCATAATACAGGACCGGCACCATCGTCCTTGAAAGCAGGGTTGCGGCCACCTCCCCCGCCATAAGGGATATGGCCATACCCTGAAAAATGGGGTCAAACAATATAACAGATGCACCCACTACCACGGCAGAGGCGGTAAGGAGCATAGGCCTGAACCTGACCACGCCGGCCTCCACAACCGCCTCTTTAAGGGGGACGCCCTCTGAGAGTTTAAGCTCAATAAAATCAACGAGTATAATAGAGTTTCTCACAACGATGCCTGCGCCGGCTATAAAACCTATCATGGATGTTGCGGTAAAAAAGGCGCCCATAAGGGCATGACCGGGCAGTATGCCGACAAGGGAGAGAGGTATTGGCGCCATTATCACAAACGGCACGGCAAATGACTTAAACCACCCCACCACCATGACATATATAAGGATCAGCACAGCGGCAAATGCAATGCCAAGGTCTCTGAATACCTCATACGTGATAAACCACTCCCCATCCCATTTCATTGAATATACATCTTCCGTATCAGGCTGGTTTGCAGAATACTGCTTAAGCTCATACCCTTCAGGCAGTTTAAGGTTTTTTATATCTTTTGCCATCTTTAAGATCGCATATACAGGGCTCTCCTCCGTACCCGCAACATCGCCGGTGACATAAACAACCCGTTTTAAGTTTTTCCTGTAGATAGTCTTATCCAGAAAACCTTCTTTTTTATCCACCAACTCTGAAAGCGGTATAAAATCGCCTTTATATGTTGGAACGGCCACATTTCCAAGGTCGTCTATACCGGTGCGCTCTGAAAGCGGGGCTCTCAAAAAAAGTTGAATCGGCTCTTTGTTGTCCAGAATATGGGCAAGACCTGCTACTTTACCTTTTAAAAAAACATCGAGCGTCTTTGCAGCAGTTGCCGTATCTATGCCATGATATGCGGCCTTTTCCTTATCAACACTCAGGGTTACCTTTTTCTGATCATCCTCAACATACCAGTCAACATCCACAACCCCGGGCGTGGCTTCAAAGATATTCTTTATCTTTTTTGCAACATTGATCTGGCCCTTGAATTCAGGGCCGTATATCTCGGCCACCAGTGTGCTCAAAACAGGAGGTCCGGGAGGCACCTCCGTTATCTTTATCCTTGCATTGTAGGAGTCGCCTATCTTTTTTATGGCAGGTCTTATCCGCCTTGCAATAGAGTGACTCTGGGCATCCCGCTCGTCTTTTGGAACAAAATTTACCTGTATGTCAGCTACATTATTCCCTCTTCTTAAGAAATAGTGTCTCACAAGTCCGTTGAAATTGAACGGCGCTGAAGCGCCGTCATAAATCTGAAAATCCTTAACCTCCGGCACACCTTTAAGGTAGTCGCCGATCTGCCGCGTAAGGGCGGCCGTATCTTCAAGGGTCGTACCCTCCGGCATATCCACTACAACCTGAAGCTCACTCTTGTTGTCAAAGGGAAGCATCTTTACCGTGACCAATTTCAGCGGGAAAAGGGAGACCGCACCCGCAAAAAGCACAAAGACAAACACAAGGGCAATCAGCCTGTTTCTTCCCTTTTCAAGAAGCCATCTCAAATTCTTCTCATAAACCCTGTTAAGCGCCCTTAAGACAAATCCGCCTTGAGCGGCATTGCCGCCGTTTTCCTTTGTTTTCTTTAGCACAATATAGCTGAGCCACGGGCTTATAATAAAGGCAATAAGCAATGATATTATCATCGCCGCAGAAGCGCCCACGGGTATGGGACGCATATACGGTCCCATAAGCCCTGAGACAAATGCCATAGGCAAAAGCGCTGCAATTACGGCAAAGGTGGCGAGTATTGTGGGGTTTCCAACCTCGGCAACGGCCTCTACTGCCGTGTCTATAGACGCTTTTTTCATGCTGAAATGTCTGTGGATATTTTCAACAACCACAATGGCGTCATCAACAAGTATGCCTATGGAAAATATCAGCGCAAAGAGCGTCACCCTGTTAAGCGTATAACCATAGAGGTAGGTTACAAGTATGGTAAGGGCAAGTGTCACAGGCACGGCCACCGCTACGATGATGGACTCCCGCCATCCAAGGGCAAATGCCACAAGCACGGTTACCGAAAAAGCGGCAATGAACATGTGTTTAAGTAGTTCATCCGATTTATCTTTTGCCGTTTTACCGTAGTTCCTCGTTATTGCAACCTCTACCCCCGTCGGTATGACACTGCCTTTAAGGTATTCAAGTTTTTTATTGAGCCTTTCGGATATATGTGTTGCATTTGTGCCCTTCTTTTTAGAGATAGCGATAGTTACGGCCTCGTAGTATCCATTATCATAATCATTGAAAGCTCTTTTATGCGCAGGGCCGAACCCCATGAACACATAATCCGAAGGCTCCTCGGCACCGTCTTTTATCCCTGCCACATTTCTCAAATAAACAGGCCTGCCGCCCGAAACAGTTAAAACTACGCCCCCTATCTCGCTTGCATCCCTTAAAAAACCGCCGGTCTTGACGATTACCTGCCGGTTTTCCCCGGAAAACTCTCCTGCATCCACGATAAAATTCGCCTTGTTAAGCACATCCATGACCTGAAGCGGCGATATCCTGTATGCCCTGAGACGCAGAGGATCCAGGGTTATATTCACCTGCCGCCTCTGCCCCCCTATTATATTAAACCCTGCGACATCCTTATCCTTCTTAAGCTCATCGGCCACATCAAGCGCAACCCTTCTAAGCCCGTAGCCTCCGTACCTCCTGCTCCATAGAGTATATGCAAGTATAGGCACATCATCTATAGACCTTGGTTTTATAAGCGGTTTGCTTACACCCGGGGGTATCTTGTCAAAGTTTGACATAAGTTTATCGTAGAGTTTTACAATACTCTCCTCTATATCCCTGCCTACATAAAACCTCACTATGACAAGGCTTGAGCCGGGTCTTGACATTGAATAGACGTACTCCACCCCGTCTATCTCCCACAAAAGTTTCTCCATGGGTTTTGTAACCCTCTCCTCAACCTCTTTGGAAGATGCCCCTGGATAGGATACAAAGACATCTATCATAGGCACCTTTATCTGCGGCTCTTCCTCTCTTGGAGTTACAACTATTGCAAACACACCCAGCAGAAGAGACGCAATAACTATAAGCGGTGTAAGTTTTGACCGGATAAATGCCTTTGCTATGCTTCCAGCTATTCCAATGCCCGCCATCTACTCCTCCAAAGCCTCAACCTTAAGCAGACCGCCGTCAACGGCGTTCTCAACCCCGCCTGCAATAATATTTTCACCTGCCTTAAGGCCCGACAGAACCTCAACACCACTGCCAAAAGACTGCCCTGTTTTTACAAGACGGTACGAGACCACTTTAGAGCTGTCAACCACATAAACACCTGTAAGCTGGCCTTTTTTCACCACCGCTCTGTAAGGGACGAGGAGCGCTTTTCTTTTGCCGTATGGTATGGAAACTCGCGCAAACAAACCTGAAAAGAGCTGTCTTTTGCCGGTACCGGCCTTAAGATCAATCTTAACAAGAACCGACCTTGACACGGGGTTTGAAGCAGGTATTATCTCGCTTATCCTGCCCCCTATATTCATCCCCTTTGCCTCAATAGATACATGAGCCGGCACCCCTGCTTTAAGTCTTTCCGCAACATCCTCGTTTATAAAGGCCTCCACCCTGTATATCTCCTTCTCCAATTTAAAAAGCGGCCTGCCCGGCAGCGCAACACCGCCAACCTCAATATTTTTTTCAGTGATGACACCGGAAAAGGGCGCCTTTATCCTTGCATATTCAAGCGATATCCTTGCCTCTTTAAGCAGCGCTTCCGCCCTTTTTAAACCCGCCATGTCCCGCTCATATGCCGCATCAGAGACCTTTTTATCCGTCTCTATCCGTTCAAACTCATGAAGGGATATGGCCTTTTCATCATAAAGCCCTTTATATCTTTTGAGGGTGGAATCCGTAAGTGTACGGGTCTGCTCTGTAATCTTAAGCCTTTTAAGTACCTCATCGTAGCCAGCCCTTGCCGCTTCAAGGCTCTGCCTTAGAGCCTTATCATCTATTGTCGCAAGGAGTTGGCCTTTCTTTACCCTGTCGCCTTCCTTTGCCTTGAGTGAGGTCACATTACCAACGATCCTGCTTGAGATAAAGGTCTCCTGAACGGACTTTACCGTGCCGGTTGTTCTATAGTTTTCTTCAACCCATGAAAGGTCTGTTTTCTTAAGCTTTACATTGATAACCGGAGTTCTCCTGATTACCGCCTCCTCTAATTCACCCCTATCCTTACACCCCGAAACAGAGAATAAAGCTATAAAGAGAAGCAAAATACTTAATATCTTCTTCATCAATCCCCTCCGAATATTATAAAGAATCCATCGATCAAATAGACCATACCCGTTAGTTTCTCCTTCTCT
>JALXFI010000285.1:1793-5018 GCA_027069035.1 bacterium | reverse complement strand
AGAAAAAGCGATATATCCCGGCGATATTATCAAACACTGGCCGATTGGAACAACAGTGCTCTGGATAGGTATTTTTTTCTTGTTTTACCTGATTGTATACTATTGGTAAAAACAAGTTTTATGTTATTATATGACGTGCAAACCTTAAAAAACCAATCAAGTAAACTTGTTTTTTATGTTTACATCCTGTGTATTTTTAAAGTGATTACAGGTTGTCTGATATGAGCCCGACATTGCAGCTTGAAAAGAGAATTTTTATATGAAACATTCATCACCGCAGGTCATAAGGAAACATGGTGCCCAAAAACCTATCTCTGTTTTTGGGTGGAAGTTTTTTCTGTGTTTTCAGTGCTCTCTGTGCTAAATGTGTTTTCATATGAAAAAAATACTGTTTCACTTTACTCTTTTAATATTCCTGTTTCAGGGTATATCTTTTGCGTCTGAGAGGGTATTGACCGTTGCCGCAGCGTCCGACCTTGTCTTTGCCTTAAAAGATATTTCCGCCGGATTTGAAAAGGCTTACGGCGTAAAGGTTATAATTTCTTTTGGTTCTACCGGCAATCTTACCCGGCAGATAATAAACGGAGCGCCGTTTGATCTTTTTTTTGCGGCAAACGAAAGTTACATCGACAGGCTCAAGGATAAAGGGCTGATATTAAATGGCACAAAAAGGCTCTATGCTATGGGCAGGATAGTCCTTGCCTTCAACAAGAGGCTTGGCAGGAGTCCTAACGACCTTTCAGACCTCTTGAGGTCGGATATAAAACGGATTGCGATAGCAAACCCTGCCCATGCACCTTACGGGATAGCTGCAAAACAGGCGCTTATATCTTCGGACATATGGGATAAGATACAGGATAAACTCGTTTACGGAGAGAATATACGACAGACCCTCCAGTTTATCGAGACAGGCGATGCGCCCGCCGGAATCGTTGCCCTGTCTGTTGCAGATGTAGAAGGGATTAAATATTCCATGATACCGGCTTCTCTTTATAGATCTATAAATCAGGCAGTGGCCGTAATAAAGCGTACAGGTATGCCTCAAGATGCAAAACGCTTTATAACGTTCGTGAATACGCCTAAGGGCAGGGCTGTTATGAAGAGATACGGTTTTATACTGCCTTAAGGTTTTGATTTGATATTATTAAAATGATAAACATGCACGCATTTAATCCGGCCCCGATATATCTTACATTCAAGATATCTATTGTTGCCACCTTATTTTCCGTATTTATAGGTTTCTGGATAGCGCTTCTTCTTGCCAAAAAGGTCTTTCCAGGCAGGCACCTCCTTGATGCCATAATTATGCAGCCGCTTACCATGCCCCCTACGGTACTCGGTTACTATCTCCTTGTTCTTCTTGGCAGGGGAAGTTTTGTCGGAAGGTTTCTTGAAGATGAACTTGGCATATCCCTTGTTTTTACATGGAAGGGGGCTGTTATCGCCGCAGTAATTGCCTCTATGCCCCTTTTTATAAAACCCGCCCGCGCGGCTTTAGAGGGTGTGGATAGAAACCTTGAGAATGCCGCAAGGCTTCTCGGAAGATCGGAATTCAAGGTGCTTTCTACCATTACGGTGCCTTTATCCTGGAAGGGGCTTGTTGCCGGAGCAGTACTTGCCTTTGCAAGGGCAACGGGTGAATTCGGCGCTACGCTCATGGTTGCGGGCAATATTCCTTTAAAGACCCAGACGCTTTCAATTGCCATATATGACGCCGTTCAGTCGGGTGATATGTATCTTGCAAATATTCTTGTGCTTATAATTACCGTTTTTTCAATCTTTACCGTTTATATTGTAAACCGTTACACAGACGGAAAATTTTAATGTCTCTTTCATTCAAACTTGAAAAGAGTTTTTATAATTTTAATATAGATGTTTCCCTTGACCTGGGCAAAGAGATGACCGTTCTTTTCGGTCCTTCCGGGGCAGGCAAAAGTACGATACTCAATATGCTCGCGGGGATTGTTAAGCCGGATTCCGGTTTTGTAAAGATAAACGGCAAAGATATCTATAACTCTGAAAAGAATATTAACGTATCAATGAGAAAAAGGAGGGTGGGCTATGTCTTTCAGGACCTTGCCCTGTTTCCTCATATGAGCGTTTTTCAAAACATTGCTTACGGTCTTGATGGGATGGATTCCGGTAAAGTTGAGGAAAAGGTAAAAGAGATACTTGTGCTTATGAGACTTGTAGGTCTGGAAGAGCGGTACCCCGCTGAGATATCGGGCGGACAGAAACAAAGGGTTGCCCTTGCAAGAACACTTGTTACAGAACCCAGACTTCTTCTTCTTGATGAACCGTTTACCGCGCTTGACTATCCAGTGAGGGAGAAACTGAGGACAGACCTTGTGAGGATACATAAAAGATATCCGATAACGACCGTGGTGGTGACTCACGATCAGGAAGAGGCATATATACTGAGCGAAAAGATCGCCGTGCTTAACGACGGCATGGTCGAACAGTTCGGCACGAAAGGGGATATCTTTTACTCGCCCGGAACAAGAAAGGTTGCAAAACTGCTTGGTATCATGAATATTTTTGATGGGGTTGTGCATGGTTTTGAAGGGGAGGATGTGCTTATCAGGCACGTAAAACTCGGTATTATAAAGGCAAGGAAAAGTGCTGGAGCGGGGCTTAAAGAAGGCAAACATGTAACCTTTGGCATAAGGCCTGAAGAGGTTATGGTCTTAAGAGAGGACAGGAATCAAAGGAATATTGAAAATGCCGTTGACGGCGCCTTGATCGATGTCGTTGACAGGGGAACGCAAAACACACTTTACCTTAAGATGAGAGACGGCAACCTGATTATAAAAGTGGATATACCAAACTTCGCATATAGAAAGATGGGACTGCGTAAATCAAAAGAGGTAATGGTCTCACTTAAGAAGGAATGTATCTGGGTGATAGATTAGAGGGTGTTTATAAGATGAGAAAGACGAAGATAATATGCACTATAGGCCCGGCAAGTGAAAATGTCGATACGCTTAAAAGTATGGCGCTTTCAGGTATGGATATTGCCCGTCTTAACTTTTCCCATGGAACACATGCTTATCACCGCA
This sequence comes from bacterium, assembly GCA_027069035.1. Classification (GTDB taxonomy): domain Bacteria; phylum Desulfobacterota; class GWC2-55-46; order S146-80; family JALXFI01; genus JALXFI01. The sequence goes on along the minus strand of JALXFI010000285.1, from coordinate 1,959 downwards.
GGCTTTTAAGACACATAAGAAAGGTCTCAAAGGAGCTAAAGAGGCCGGTCGGCATACTCCTTGACCTTGAAGGGCCGGAGATAAGGACAGGGCTGTTAACAGGCGGAATGCCGGTGGAACTTAAAAAAGGAAGGGATTTTTCGCTCTTTTTAGATGAAAGGCAAGG
>JALXFI010000285.1:0-1783 GCA_027069035.1 bacterium | reverse complement strand
AAAGATTTGTTTAAATCCATAAAAGGAGGAGAATCGGTCTTTATAGATGATGGGGCTATTGAATTAAAGGTAAACAGGGTAAAGGGTGGAGAGGCTATCTGCCGGGTAGTCGTCGGGGGAAAGCTCGGAGAGCAGAAGGGGGTGCACATACCGGGTGTGGATCTCAAATTCCCGTCGCTTACAGGCAGGGATAGGGATGATATAGTCTTTGGCCTCTCTATCGGGGTTGACTATATAGCCCAGTCTTATGTAAGGGATGCCGATAATATCCGTGAGATAAAGAAGGTTCTCAAAAATAACGGAGCTGCGGCTCTGTCTGTTATTGCAAAGATAGAGAGCAGAGAGGGTGTTGATAATATAGATGAAATAATCGATGTGTCGGACGGTATAATGGTTGCAAGGGGGGATCTGGGAGTCAGCATACCGAGGGCGGAGGTGCCTCTGGTGCAAAAGGAGCTCATATCAAAGGCAAACAGGGCGGGCAAGCCTGTTATTACGGCCACTCAGATGCTTGAGTCGATGACATATAACTCTAAACCGACAAGGGCGGAGGTTGCGGATGTGGCAAATGCCGTTATAGACGGAACGGATTGTATTATGCTTTCCGGCGAGACTGCAAGCGGCCTCTATCCTGTTGAGGCGGTTAAAGAGATGGACGGCATAGCAAAGACAACGGAGTCTGCTTTGAGCTTTGGCGAGGTTAAGAGAAAAAGGGATATGCTTAAAGATGAAGACTTTACCGAAGCCCTCTGCTATGCGGCAAGGGAGCTTTCAGTCTTGTTAAAGGCAAAGATGATCCTTGTATCTACATATTCAGGCAATACGGCAAAGGTACTCTCCCGCTTGCGTCCGCCTGTGTCCATAAAAACACTCACACCCCGCAAAGATGTATTAAAGAATTTGATGCTTTTCCGGGGCGTAAATCCGTACCTTACAAGATATACGAAAGACATTAACAGACTTTTTATCTCCTGTCTGACGGAGATGAAGGATAAACACATTTTGAAAAAAGGCGATAAGGTTATAACTATCGGCGGAAGAAATTCAAGATTCCCTTCCCAGTCATATTTTGTAAGGATAGTAGAGGTATGAGCCGTTCCATCTTCCAGGAGTAGTTGTTGTTTATCGATGTTTATCGTTGCGCCTGATCGTTATAAGGTCTCTCTAACCTGATGTTATGGTAGTAGAACCTCAAAGAAGAGTTTACCAATGCCATAATACTTAACTTCCTGTAGTAATACAGACAAAAATATGATATTTATAAAAGAAACCCAAAAAACTAAATCTGTTTTTGGGAGAAAGATTGGGGTACTAAAAAAGGTGCGTATCCGACGCGCCGCTCCAACACAATCACTGGAACGAAAATAGTCGTAGAATTCAAACTCCGCCTGAGTCCGCTCCTACTTCGCTCAGATCCGCATTATGTTCTTCCAATTAAAACAATTAATTGCTAATATATTTCACAGGAGGTGGAGAGTATTATTAATGTTATGATAAATGGAGGCAGATATGGAAAAAATTAAATATGTTCACTGGCAAGATGAAAATATGTGGCTTGGATACTTAGAGGAATACCCAGATTATATTACTCAGGGTGAATCATTAGAAGAATTAAAAGATAATTTGAAAGATATTTATAAAGATTTATCGAGTGGAAACATTCCATGCGTACGTGACAAAAAAGGGGACAGATTTATTTTTTGTTTTCACACCGTCAGGTGAGAAGTGTGTTATGTTTGTGAAAAAAATGGGGAGGTGAAACAAAATGAGTAGCAAGAAAATA
>JALXFI010000284.1 GCA_027069035.1 bacterium | reverse complement strand
CTCAACTTAAGGAGAGCGAGACCCTCTACAAAACTATTGTAGAATCTGAGCCCGAATGTGTAAAAACAGTTGCGCCTGACGGAACGCTTCTTGATATGAACCCTGCGGGGCTTGCCATGGTCGGCGCAGACTCTAAGGAGGAGGTTATAGGAAAACCCATCTATCCGCTTATAAGAAAGGAACACCGCTCCGCCTTTAGAAGATTGCTAAAAGGTGTTTTGAAGGGTGAATCCGGCGTTTTAACATTTGAGATTCAAGGCATAAAAGGGGTTAAAAGGTGGCTTGAAAGCCATGCCGTGCCGTTTTTTGATGTAAACGGCAAGGTGTCGGCTATGCTGGCGGTCACAAGAGATATCACCGAGCACAAAAAAGCGGAGGAATCTCTGAAGGAAAGCGAAGAGAAATATAGAGGTATATTTGATGAGAGCGTTGCCGCAGTATATGTGTTTGACGGGAATAAGAATTTTATAGATTCTAATCAGGCAGGCCTCGAATTGTTAGGGTACTCAAAGGAAGAATTGCTATCTATGAGCATTCCGGATGTGGACGCAGACCCCGTTGTTGTTCTGCCGGCGCATGAACAACTACTATCGGGTGAAAGAATAATAAACTATGAACATAAATTGAAGAGAAAAGATGGCACTATAATTACTGTATTGAACAACTCAAGGCCACTTACCGATATTGAGGGGAATATGATCGGAATGCAGAGCACACTCATTGACATCACCGAACGTAAGGGGGCAGAGAATAAGATAAAGGCATCCCTTAAAGAAAAGGAAGTCCTTCTCAGGGAGATACATCACAGGGTAAAGAACAATCTTCAGATAATATCGAGCCTGCTGAGTCTTCAATCAAGACATACCAGAGACGAGGGGGTGATAAATGTCCTTAAGGACTCTCAAAACCGTATCGCTTCCATGGCGATGATACATGAGAAACTCTATACGAAAAGGGATTTTGCAAACATAGATTTCAGTGATTATATAAAGGATCTTATAACCTCTCTCTATCGCACCTATGGTGTTAACTCGGAAAAGGTGTTGCTGGAGATGGATGTAAAAGACATCTCATTGGGGCTGGATACTGCAATACCGTGCGGGTTGATCATAAACGAGCTTATATCCAACTCTCTAAAACACGCCTTTTACGATTGCGCAGAGGGAAGGATAAAGATATCCTTAAAAAAGAAGGGCAGGGATGAGGTTGAACTTGTTGTAAGTGATAATGGCACAGGGTTTCCGGAAGGGCTGGATCCGGACAGTACGGAAACGCTTGGTCTCCATCTCGTTAAAATCTTAGTAGAAGACCAGCTTAAGGGAAGGTTAAGGTTTGAACGGAAGAATGGAACGGTATTTAAGATAAGGTTTCAGGAGAAGGCCTGAAAATGAGGACAGCGACCGTTTTTTAACCACTGAATACACAGAAGGCACTGAAAAAACTGAGATGCATGATGTTTCGGGTTGCAAGTTGCGAGTTGCAGACCAAAAATATGCCACTGCTTTATATAGAACGAATTGATAATCCGCGTGCATCCGCTTTTATCCGCGGCTAAATTGTTTTTTAGGATACGGATTTACACTGAAAAAACGGAACTACATTTAAGATAAGATTTAAGGAAAAAAGTTGATCAATATTTAACAGGGGTTTGGGTATGGGAACGTCAAAAACAATGCCAAGAATAATGATTGTCGAGGATGAGAGGATCGTAGCGGAGGATATAAAGAGGTCGCTTGAGGATATGGGATACAATGTGCCGGCGATCTTTTCCATGGGCGAAGATGCCATTGATAAGATAAAAGATGTAGCCCCTGATCTTGTCCTTATGGATATCGTGCTTCAGGGCAAAAAAAACGGCATCAAAACCGCTATGGACATACTTAAGTCTTACAACATTCCCGTGGTCTATCTTACGGCCTATGCGGATGAGAAGACCCTTTCAAGGGCAAAGATGGCGGAACCTTTTGGTTACATAGTAAAACCATTTGATGAGAAGGAACTTAGAAGCACGATAGAGATGGCGCTCTATAAACACAGGATGGAGAAGCGACTAAAGGAAAGTGAAGAGTGGCTCTCTACAACGCTTAAAAGCATAGGCGATGCGGTTATTGCGACGGATCCTTTAGGCAATATAAGATTTTTAAATCCTGTTGCGGAGCGGCTGACAGGCTGGGCTCATAAAGATGCATTGGGCAGGCCTCTTAAGGATGTTTTTAAGATAGTGAGCGAAGAGACGGGCAATCCGGTGGAAAGTCCATTGGACAAGATAAGAGAGACCGGGGTCGTTGTGGGGCTTGCAAATCATACGGTGCTTATATCTAAAGACGGTGGAGAGATACCGATCGATGACAGTGGCGCTCCGATAAAGAATATGCAAGGCGAGGTTACAGGCGCCGTTCTTGTATTCCACGATGTAACGGAAAAGAGAAGGGCTGAGAGGGAACTCAGCAAACTTTCAAGCGTTATTGAACGGACACCCGACAGCATCTTTATTACAGATAAAGACGGTCTTATAGAGTATGTAAACCCTGCATTTGAGAAACTTACCGGATATACAAAGGAAGAGGCGATAGGCAGGAAACCGAACATTGTCAAATCAGGCGAACATGACAAGGTTTTTTATGAGCTTTTGTGGGAGACCATACTCTCCGGTAACCCGTTTCATACTGTTTTTGCAAACAAAAAAAAGAACGGAGAGCTTTATTACCTTGAAAAAACAATAACCCCGATTGCAGACTCAAATGGGAGTATAGTTAATTTTGTTTCTATAGGAAGGGATATTACAGAATTAAAACATGCCGAAAGAGAGCTTAAACGGTCTTTTTCTTTTATCAGTGCTACACTTGATGCTACGGCGGACGGCATACTTGTTGTAGACAGAACAGGCAGGATGGTGAGTTTTAATAAACGCTTTCTTGAGATGTGGCATATACCCGATTCTGTTGCCCGGTCTCGTGATGATAATGCAGCGCTCTCGTTTGTGCTTGATCAGTTGAAAGACCCGGATGGTTTTCTTAAAAAAGTAAGGGAACTTTATTCAAGACCTGAGGAGAAAAGTTTTGATACCATAGAGTTTAGAGACGGCAGGATATTTGAACGTTATTCCCTTCCCCAAAAGGTAGGCGGGGCAATTATCGGCAGGGTATGGAGCTTCAGGGATGTTACCAGACGCAGGCATGCGGAGGATGCCCTTGTTGAGAGCAGAGAACGGTACAGGAGTATATTTGAAAACTCGCCCATATCCATATGGGAAGAGGATTTTTCCGATATAAAGAGATATTTTGATGCGATGAAGGCATCCGGCGTAAAAGACCTAAGAAAATATCTTGATGAATATCCTGAAAAGGTGAAGGAGTGCGCCTCTATGGTAAAGATTCTGGATGTTAACAATGCCACACTTAAGATATATAAGGCTAAAGATAAAGACGAACTCTTAGCAGGACTTGATAAGATATTTACAGAGGAATCCTTTAAGGTGTTTAAGGAAGAGCTTGTTGCCATTTTTGAAGGCAATCAAATCTGTGAGATGGAAGCCGAAACAAAGACCCTTGACGGGACTAAAAATTATGTTGTGCTTAAATGGTTGATCCCCCCCGGTTATGAGGATTCATGGAAGAAAATCATTGTTACCATTGATGATATCACCGCCCATAAGGAGCTTGAAGGACAGCTCTTGCAGGCGCAGAAGATGGAGTCTATAGGGCGGCTTGCAGGCGGTGTTGCGCATGATTTTAACAATATACTTTCGGCCATTATCGGGCATTGCGAGCTTGCGCTTATGAAGACTGAGGAAAACAGTCCCATATGGGGTAACCTTAATATAATCAAGAATTCCGGTGAAAGGGCGGCAATGCTTACCCGTCAGCTTCTGGCATACAGCCGGAAACAGATACTTAATATCAAGGTGGACAATATCAATAACATCGTGAACGATATGGCTAATATGCTAAAGAGGGTAATAAGGGAAGATATAGCGCTTCGGATAAGGACGGACTTGCCTGTAAAGAATGTGATGGCTGATCGGACACAGATAGAGCAGATACTTATGAACCTTGTTGTAAACGCTCGTGATGCCATGCCCTCGGGCGGAGAGTTAACAATAGAAACAAAAGATGTTAAATTTGCCGATAAAGATGTAAAGATGTTTGAGGGTGCAAAACCCGGGTGTTATGTAATGCTTTCTGTAAGTGATACGGGAGAAGGTATGAGCCATGAGTTAAAGGAGAGGATATTTGAACCGTTTTTTACCACAAAGGGAACGGGTGAGGGCACGGGGCTTGGTCTGGCAACGGTATTCGGGATCGTAAATCAACATAAAGGCTTTATAGATGTCTATAGCGAGCCTTCAAAAGGGAGTGTTTTTAAGATATATCTGCCTGTTGTTAAAAAGGATTTTGTAATCCATGAGGAAACCAAACCTTTGGGGCTTAAGGGAGGCACAGAAACTGTAATGATCGTTGAAGACGAGCCGTCGATCCGCCAGTTGCTTATCGATATACTGACGCCCCTTGGATACAATGTATTAAAGGCTTCAGACGGTGAGGATGCGATAGAGCAGATAAAGTCTTATAAAGGCGGTATAGACCTTTTGCTCACGGATATTGTGATGCCGGGGATGAACGGCAAAGAACTCTCTGAAAGGTTTTTATCTTTCTGCCCCGCAGCAAAGGTTATATTTATGTCGGGTTATACAAACGATATACCATTTAAAGAGGATATGAATAAACCCGGGTTTGGATTTATCCAAAAACCGCTTTCGATAGTAAAACTTACCAAGAAACTGCGAGAGGTCCTGGAAAAATAGGGACTGCACCCCTTTTTAAACCACAGAATACACAGAAGACACTGAAAATCATGGCGCAAGCCACAAAGTGTTACGGGTTACAGATGGATAATAGAAGGTTTTCTTCAGTGATCTCAGTGTTCTCAGTGGTTAAAGTGTTTTTCCTGACTTTGACACTTTTCTTAATTGAAGGAGGTAAAAGTGTTTGAAAACACTGAGTTTAAGATTGGGGGCCGCGATGTAGT
>JALXFI010000283.1 GCA_027069035.1 bacterium | reverse complement strand
CCCTGATCTTCTTTAGTCTTCTAATACATAAACTAAGCATGGGAATACCATTGATTTTTTCGAGTACTTTACCAGGAAACCGCGAAGACCCTGTTCGCGCCTGAAGAATAATAACTGTCTGACAAGACGGATAACTCATCCTATAAAATCCTTCGGTATTATCTGATTTTTCCTTACCGGTCCCGGAGCCCTCTTGCCTGCAAGGTCTTTAATATATTTCGGATGAATACCCGTACCGGGCCGCACTATCTTAAAATCCTCCTTTTGTAAAATTTCACCTATCTTAATGTCACGCGCTGCAACAAGGCTCTTTCTTGCATTCCTCCTCCACTTTTCTTCTGAAGGACATACCTTCTTTACAGCCGATCCCCTCAGCAGAGGAACCTTTCTTATCTGTCTCAACAACTCTTTCAGCTCAGATGGTTCAAGCGAAACATGATAATCAGGTTTTTTCCGGCTCCTGTCGAAGGTGAGATGTTTCTCTATCAGACAGGCGCCCATGTTTACAGCAAGTACGGATGAAAGAATTCCCGGAACATGATCCGAGTATCCCACAGGCAAACCGAATGCCTCTCGCAGAGACTGTATTGCTCTAAGATTTGCATGTTCAGGCCGTGCCGGATATGAGACAGTACAATGAAGCAGAACAATCCTGTTGTTTCCTGCCCTTATAATAACCCGCACCGCATCTTCTACTTCCTTCAGCGTCGACATCCCCGTTGAAACAATCATTGGTTTTCCCTTCTTTGCAAGGTACTCTAAAAAGGGATGATTGGTAAGATCATCTGAACCGGTCTTGAAGACCGGCACATCCAGACTCTCAAGAAAATCAGCATCATCATAACTGCTTGGTGTAGAAAAAATAGGAATTCCAAGATCAGCAGCATAGGCAAAAAGTTTATAATGGTTTTCTTCAGATATTTCGTACTGCTTGAAAAAATCATACTGTGACATCTTTGTGCCGTCTTCAAATTCAAATTCCGCATCAGGAAGAGCGATTGTTTCGGCACGATAGGTCTGTATTTTTACCGCATCGGCTCCGGAATCCTTTACAACCTTGATCAGCGCTTTCATACCATCAATGTTTTCGTACATTGCCCCGATATCGGCAACAACACAACACGGTTCATTATGACCGATCCTTAAACCACCCAGATTAAAACTCTGAATACCCATAAGTCACCGTCAGAAATCCGCCTTTTCAATCTTAAGAATATATTTCTGCCCCTTTATTTCAAACCATGCCGGAAACTTCTCATTATCTGCAACCCTAAGATATTTAAAGTTTTCCGATATACTTTTATCGATCTCAAGACGGTTGTCTTCCATGGTCCGACGTCTGTAATACTGAGGACTACCCTTCTGAGATACAGGGGTTATATCAGGCCAGGTCTTCATAAAATCAAGTACCAGTTCTACAGTCTTTTTACCCTGTTTTTCCTTGATCTCCCCAAGGAGTTCAGTTCCATCAAGGCTAAAATAATCCCTTAAATATATATCACCACTGTCAACTGCTTCTGCCGCTTCAATCAACATTATAGGAATCTTATTCTTCCCTTCAACAACCTGCCAGCTTACAGGCGACCATCCCCTCCCTTTCGGAAGATCACTTTCATGAACAACAAAATTGTAACGATTCCTTTTCAGGATTTCCGGCTTGATAATAGAAGTACAACCAAGAAGGAAAAGTATGTCGCCTTGTTCAACATTATCAGCCATGTTGCAGAAACTTACATCATGACTCATCGAAAGTTTATCCTGTATCTGCAGGGCATAAGTGACTAACCACGACTTTGGATTATCTACCAGAATAGTTATTTTGAGTGAATTCTTACTCACTTGAAACCATAATGAGAATAATGAGATTAATAATTTTTATGCAGGCCCATCATCAGGTAGTCAAGAACGGATAGACCCTGTATAAATTCTCCATGAAGTTGCCTGTAAACCGGATGTGTAAATTCATGCCAACATAATTCAATATTTTCTTCCAAAAAAACACTCTCTTTAATATAGCTACGGGAGCCAATGCCTGTAAGATACACACTTCCACCATGAAGTTTGACAAGTATCTTCAGTCTCTGATTTTTTTCTTCTTTAATATTGTACTGTGATGAAAAAACGTAGGGCACATTAATATCCATCTCTGAACAAATATATCCAATTATCTCCAGATTCAGGTCTATCAGGAAGGTGTGCTTTTTTTTATAGATGCTTCTTACTTTTTCAAAACAGGATTCAAAGTACGGGGCTTTAGCGTAACTTCTCTCTATCGTTTTCAGGTGTTTTCTGCGCCAGTCGCAAGTGTAATCTATCTTCACATCTTTAATAACCTGTCCATAACGACCTTTTTTCAGAACAGGCACCGTAAGCCATGACGCGCCCTTCGGCGTCTTTATCTTATCTCTGTTGTGCCATCCTCTACGGACAAACTGGACATCATCAAGCAAAATCATTAAGTCACTCCTCCGCCACCTGTCAAAAAAACCAAGCCATGGAAAGAAATCAGGTTGATGGATTGTGATTGTCTTAATCGGTTTATTTTCAGCAGTTTTATTTACAGCAGGTCTCACAACAGATAGCGCACTACTTCAAAACATTCGGCATATTTAACACCTATCTTCTGCCCGTCATTCTCATTCTGTTTAAGAAAAAAATCAAGCCATTTATATCTTACCCTCTCAAGTTCCGACTTATGAGCCTTGATTACCTCTGTTTTTCTGTCGATAACTGCCGATATATCAGAATAGAGATTTCCACGAAAAGGGCGCTCGGTATCGTAGTAGTTACACCTATACATCAAAAATCTTTTTATATGACGCCCTGCCATCAAAACACTCTTTGCAGTCAACTGATGGTCGCGATGGAGGTCATAAATCCATGGGCAGTAAAGAACATCAATGTCCAATTCTTCAATATAGCGCGTAATCTCACTTGTAAGTTTTTCATCAAAATAAACTTTAAAGGTATCATAATTCAGACATCGCAAGTCAGCGCCAATAATCCTGGTTGCTTTAAGACCTTCTCTGTAAGCAGTCTTTCTATTTCTTATCTCTTCGCCATTGGGGTTTTTATATGAAGAGTTTGTAACAACCAGTATTGTCACTCTGTCTCCCTGCAGCACGTGGTTCATTAATGTACCACAGCAACCGAGTTCTATATCGTCAAAATGTGCTCCCACAGCCAGAATATTCATTTGCAGCAACCTTTTCCGTTAAAAAAATCAAAAACCGTATCACAGACAAACGATACATCCTCCATGCTCATAGTCGGATACAAAGGCAACGTAACCAAACGTTTTGCAACATTCTCCGTATTAGGCAGACTCTTTTCCTTATAACCAAATTTCTTTCTATAATAACTAAATCTATGCACAGGTGAGTAGTGGATGCTTGTCTGGATTCCACAGGATTTCAGAAATAACATGAACTCTTCCCGTTCGACTTCCTTATCAAGTATAACCGGAAAAATATGAAAGGAAGACCTATTGAGGTATTTACTAAAGGGAAGGTTGAGTTGAGAGACTTTCGACAATTTATTCCTGTACTCATCAAACACTGACTCACGCTTCCTATTATTGTCCTCAAGCCTGCCAAGTTGAACAATTCCCATTGCCGAACGCATTTCATCAATGCGACAGTTCAGACCCGGAATAACGACATCGTATGAAAAAGAGTGCCCCCTGTATCTGTCTATGGTAAGACTCGTCATACCGTGAGACCGGAGCAGTCTTAATTTTTCTGCCATCTCATCATCATTTGTCGTAATCATCCCACCCTCGCCAGTTATCATATTCTTATTTGAAAAAAAACTGAAACAACCCGCATCACCAATGCCGCCACACCTTTTGCCCTTATACTCAGCGCCCGGTGCATGAGCACAATCCTCAATCACTGCAAGACCATTTTCCCGGGCAATCCTTATAATCGCATCCATATCGCATGGAAAACCTCCATAGTGAAGCACCTGTATTGCTTTTGTCATCTCCGAAATCTTCGACTCTATACTCTCAGGAGATATATTAAGATTGTTCTCCCCCAAAATATCAGCAAAAACAGGCGTGGCACCTGCCTGAAGTATTGTATTAGCCCCTGCAACAAAATTAAGCGATGCACATATCACCTCATCTCCACGGTTAAGACCAAGAGCAAGATTTGCAAGTAATAGAGCAGCGGTTCCGCTTGAGACAGCTATTGCATGCCTGACACCGACAAATTCAGCAAACTGCTCTTCAAAATGCTTTGTTGTCTCTCCCATTGTCAGCCACCCCGAACGCAATACCCCTTCAACTGCTGCCACTTCATCAACATTGAAGGTCGTATCAAAAAGGGGTACTTTCCACACGCCCTTATCTTTCCTATTTCTACAGCTAAGAGCCACGCAGAAACATATCCTTATGTTTTTCAAAAAACTTCTGGGCAGATTGGTAGTCTTCTTTCCTGCCTATATCCAGCCAGTAGTCATCAGAAGGACATCCGACAACCTTTTCACCATTTTCAAGCAAACGGACTACCAGATCAGGAAAATCAAGATAGGTATTTTTCTCGATATAATTCAAAACAGCAGGCTCAAACACATAAATACCCATACTTACCCTATATTCCTTCTCAGGTTTCTCTATATATCCTTTAATCTCTCCACTCTTATCCGTTTCAACAACCCCAAAATCAATGAAAACCTTTTTTTTATACATTCCTACGGTCAGTATTCCACCTTTTTCTTTATGGAAGGCAAGAAGTTTTGAGTAGTCCATAGACGTAAGAATATCCCCGTTCATTGCAAGAAAGGTATCATTCAGATCGGGAATGGAACTCAGGGACCCTACTGTCCCAAGAGGTTTATCTTCTTTGAAATAGGAAAGTTCAACATCCCCTCTTCTGCCGTTTCCATTCTGGAAATAAGCCTGAATCAATTCTGCCAAGTAACCAACTGTCAAGACAATATCTTTAAAGCCATAGGAAACAAGTTGACATACGATAATATCAACTACAGGCCGTTCTCCGATAGGAACAAGCGGTTTTGGAAAGACCATAGAAT
>JALXFI010000282.1 GCA_027069035.1 bacterium | reverse complement strand
ATCATTAACCTTGTCAAGGATGATAAACCTCCCAAAAATGGATTTAGGTTTTTGGGAAGATGGGAATGATACCTTGTGAATGGAGAAAATATGAAAAAAAAGACTGACAATGATAAGGAGCTTATATGCATAGAAAGCTCTTCTAAAGTTTTAAGCGGCATAACGGGTCGCACAACAAATATCATGGTGGTTGATGATGATAATATTAACAGAAACCGTCTGGATAAGCTTTTGAGTTCATACGGATACAAGGTCTGGCAGGCCCCTAATGGTGAAAAGGCCATCAAAATGTTAAGTGAGGTAAACCCTGATGCCGTGCTCCTTGACCTTGTTATGCCGGGTCTCGGAGGGCTTGAGGTATGCAGAATACTGCGAAACATGGATAATATCATGGGGGTGCCTATAGTAATCATCTCATCCAAGGGTGATAAAAACACGATTGCAGGCGCCCTTAATTGCGGGGCGGACGATTTTATAGTGAAACCCATTGATGAACTTGAACTTATAGCAAGATTAAACAGTCAGCTCAGGGCGAGAAGGATGTTTCTTGAACTTGAAGAGGATAGAAAAAATCTTGCAATCACGCTTGAAATCTCCCGCACACTTTCCGCCACTCTGGAAACCGAAGAAATTCTTGATACAATAGTAAATAAAGTCGCAAAAATAACCAACGCTTCAAGGGCATCTATTGTACTTATAGACAAGGGTAAAAATTTGGGTTATGTGCTTGCATCCCATGATAATCCCAATGTAAGAAATCTCATGATAGACCTTAAAAAGTATCCTGAGATAAAAGTGGTGGTTGATACAAAAGAGCCTGTGGTTATTGACGATATCTCCAACAACCCTCTTATGAAAGAGGTTAAAGAGATGGTCAAGGACTTTAAAGAGGTAAGCGTGCTTGTTGTGCCCATTGTATGTGACGAAGAGGTGCTTGGGACTATTTTTTTAAGGACAAGGAGAAGCACACGGAATTTTTCTCAAAAAGAGGTCTATTTTTGCCAGGTCGTTGCCAATGCCTCTTTCAACGCACTCAAAAATGCCCATCTTTACAGGACAATACAGGAAGAGAAAGAGCACCTTGAGATACTTGCTGTTACCGATCAGCTTACAAACAGTTACAATCACAGCTATTTTTTTATGAGGCTTGATGAGGAGTATCAGCGCGCAAAAAGATACGGTGTTCCTATGTCGTGTATAATGATAGATGTCGATGATTTTAAATTAATAAACGACACATACGGGCATATTGTAGGCGATTCTGTTCTTAAGGAACTCTCATCCGGCATCCAAAAGGCTATAAGGAAAAACGACCTTTTTGCGCGTTACGGAGGGGAAGAGTTTGCCATCATACTGCCGCACACAGGCAATAAAGGCGCATTTAAAGAGGCCGAAAGGATAAGAAAGGTGGTTCTGGAACTTGAGTTCAGCAAACTCCCGGCAGGTAAAAAAATCACAATAAGCCTTGGTGTGGCCTCATATCCGCATGACGCAATAAAGACCTATAATGACCTGATAGCCTATGCCGATAAGGGGTTGTACAGGGCAAAGGCCGAAGGAAAGAACAAATCGGCCGTTTTTCCAGGCGAAGAAAGGGCGATATTATAGACAGGGCTCATTATTTTTTATGGGTGGTTGTAGTCTGATTTTGACACCTTTATTGCACAGAGACTTCCGCACATAGTGCATACCTCTTTATCGGAAGGGGCACTGCTATTTCTCATAATGCCCGCTCTTTCCGGATCCAACGCCGCCTTTATCTGAGCATCCCAATTTAGTTCCTTTCTTGCGGTTGCCATATCGACATCCCTTTTAAGCGCACCGTTTACCCCTTTTGCTATATCCGCCGCATGCGCCGCAATCCTTGAAGCAATAACCCCTTCTCTTACATCATCTACCGTTGGCAGTCTCAAGTGTTCCGACGGTGTAACGTAACAGAGAAAATCAGCCCCCGCAGCCCCCGCAATTGCCCCGCCTATAGCCGATGTTATATGATCGTAGCCCGGCGCAATATCTGTTACAAGGGGACCGAGCACATAGAAAGGGGCACCATGGCAGAGGTCTTTCTGAAGTTTTATGTTTCTTTCTATCTCATTTATAGGCACATGCCCAGGACCTTCTATCATAACCTGAACCCCTTCCCTTACAGCCTTTTGGGCAAGCTCGCCAAGCGTTATAAGCTCTTCCATCTGGCATCTGTCGGTCGCATCGGCAAGACATCCGGGCCTCATGCCGTCCCCAAGGCTAAGGGTCATATCGAATCTTTTTGCGATCTCAATAAGCCTGTCGAATCTTGCATATAAAGGATTTTCCTTGTCATTATATTTCATCCATTCCGCAGTCAATGCTCCGCCGCGACTTACAATGCCGAGTATCCTTCCTTCATTTTCAAGCCTTTCTACCGCCCTCCTATTGACCCCGCAGTGCACGGTTATAAAGTCAACCCCGTCCTCGCCGTGTTCTTCAATGGTGTCAAAAAGTTCATCCTCCGACATATGCACAAAGGCCCTGCCTTTTTTTACCGCCTTTATTGCAGCCTCATAAAGGGGCACTGTGCCTATCGGCACGGTTGAGACTCTTATTATCTCCTTTCTGAGTTCCCTTGTATTGCCCCCTGTGCTAAGGTCCATAACCGTATCGGCGCCCGCCTTTACAGCGGCTTTAAGTTTCAAAAGCTCCTCTTCAATATTGCATCTGTCCTCTGATGAACCTATATTTGCGTTTATCTTTGTAGAAAGTCCATTGCCGATACCGACAGATTTTATAGAGCGCTTTGCATTTTTTGGTATGACTATTCTGCCCTCACGGATGTTGTTTGCCAAAAATTCGGGGGTTTGTCCTTCCTGCAGGGCAACCTCTTTGACCTGAGAAGGGATCCTTCCAGCTTGAAGCGCCTTAATAAGTGTCATGATTTTGCTCCTTTTACACGTTTAATTTCTTTTATGATACCGCCCACAGCCTTTTCGATATTGCGCGCCTCCATCACCTCAGAGATAAGAGCCACACCCCATGCGCCGGCATCTATCACATCTTTTACCAATCCCTTTTTTATGCCTCCGATGGCAAAGACGGGGATATCTACAAGCTCCGCCGTCTTTTTCAAGGCTTCAATGCCTACCGGCTCTCCAAACCCTGCCTTGGAAGGCGTATAAAAGACGGGACCGAATGTTATAAAGTCCGCTCCTCTCCTTTGGGCATCCTTGGCCTCTTCAAGATTATGCGTCGATACACCTATAAGCAAGTCCCTAAAATACCCCCTTACAATATCCGCCCTTATACTGCTTTGACCCAGATGCACCCCGTCCGCATCCGTCCCGCATGCGATATCCGCCCTGTCGTTTATAAAAATTTTTCCTCTTCTTTTGGGTATGATATCTCTAAGTTCCTTAGAAAGATCAAATATATCCTTTGCCTTCAAGTCTTTTTCCCTAAGCTGTATGGAGTTTGCACCTGCGCTGTGCGCCCTTTTTATAACCTCCTTTAAATCCCTCCCCTTCGTCTTAGACCTATCGGTTATAAGGTAGAGTTCAAAATCTACAGATCCGCTTTTTCCCATAATCTCAGCCTTAGAATAAGGGGCGTTACAATGGCTACAATAAGCAGGCTAATTACTTGTGCGGTTCTGAACCGGCCTAACATAAGACTGTCCGCCCTGAAGGACTCCACAAAAAACCGACCGATAGAGTAGAGAACCAGATAAACCGAAAACACAAAACCGTCTTTATATCCTTTTTTCCTTATACCCAGCCAGAGCAGGACAAAGATGGCAAGGTTTATAACCATCTCATAGAGCATTACAGGGTGAATGGGTATTCCCGGGAATTGATTGCCTGCTATGCTGTTTTCAGGAAACACAACCCCCCATGGAAGGTCGGTGGGCGTCCCATGAGCGTCTCCGTTCATAAAATTGCCGAACCTCCCAAAACTCTGTCCGAGTATTATGGCAGGGGCAACTGCATCGGCCATCTTCCAGAACGGCACTTTATGTTTTTTCAAGTACAGGTATGCCATGGATATCCCCCCGATAAGACCGCCGTGAATTGCAAGCCCTCCATGCCATATTGCAGGTATCTCTTTAACAAACCTGCCGTAATAATCCCAGTTGAAAATAACATAGTATATCCTTGCCCCGAATATCCCGCCCACAACAACCGAAAGGACAAAATTTGTAACATCATCATCGGAAAGGCCAAGCCCCTTTCTAAGAGTCTCTTTCTTAATAATATAAAGCGCAAACAGTATTGATATAACATACATGAGGCCGTAGTATCTTATCTGTACAGGCCCAAACTGTAATAAAATCGGATGCATAACAATAAATAAAGTGTTTATAAAAAACCAAATCCCGCGATGGCGGAATTTAAAAATCTAACTGCCAATCATCCCTTCAACAGGGCTTGAAGCGGTGGCATAGAGTTTTTTCGGTATCCTGCCCGAAAGGTAGGCAAGCCTTCCGGCGTCGATTGCCATCCTCATCGCCCGCGCCATACCTGCAGGGTCCTTAGCGCCTGCAATACCCGTGTTCATAAGCACTCCGTCACAACCAAGCTCCATGGCTATGGATGCATCCGAAGCAGTGCCGACACCGGCGTCAACGATTACAGGTATCTTAACCGCTTCAAGGATCATCTTTATATTATAAGGATTCCTTATCCCAAGGCCTGAGCCTATCGGAGCCGCAAGGGGCATGACGGCGGCACATCCTATATCCTCAAGCCTTTTTGCCATTATCGGGTCGTCACTTGTATATGGAAGGATGGTAAAACCCTCTTTTACAAGTACATCGGCGGCCTCTAAAAGGGCAACGTTATCAGGCAAAAGAGTCTTCTTATCTCCTATAACCTCAAGCTTTATCATATCGGACATGCCAGTCTCCCGCGCCAGACGCGCCGTTCTTACGGCATCCTGCGCCGTATAACACCCTGCCGTATTGGGAAGCAGGGTATATCTTTCCGTATCAATATAGTCTAAAAGAGACTCCTTTGTCCGGTCAAGGTTCACCCTTCTTACGGCAACCGTTACTACCTCCGCTCCGGACTCTTCAAGCGCC
>JALXFI010000281.1 GCA_027069035.1 bacterium | reverse complement strand
GCATTACCTCTTTTATAGAAATGCCCAATACTGTACCACAAGCTACCACCCAACAATTATTACAAGATAAGTTTACCATTGCTTCAAAAACATCGTATGCCAATTACTCTTTTATGTTTGGTGGCACGAATGATAATTTAGAAGAACTGTTAAAAACCGATCCAAAAAAAGTGGCTGCTATCAAACTATTTTTAGGCTCTTCAACAGGTAATATGCTGGTTGATAATGAAGAAACCCTCGAAAAAATATTTTCATCTACCAAGATGCTCATTGCCGTACACTGCGAAGATGAAGAAACCATACGGCGCAATTTAGCCGATGCCATTGCTAAATACGGTGATGCCATTCCTATAGAAATGCATCCTGAGATAAGAAGCGAAGAAGCCTGTTATATTTCGTCTTCTAAAGCCGTTGCACTCGCAAAAAAGACAGGAGCAAGACTGCATGTATTTCATCTTTCAACAGCTAAAGAAACAGCCTTGTTTCGTAATGATATTCCGCTTAGCGAAAAACAGATAACCGCAGAAGTATGCATTCACCATTTGTGGTTTGACGATTCATATTACAAAGAAAAAGGAACGTTTATAAAGTGGAATCCCGCAGTTAAAACAAAACAAGATAATGAAGGTTTGTGGAAAGCCTTGTTAAACGACCATATTGATGTCATTGCTACTGACCATGCGCCACATACCCTAGAAGAAAAATCGCAGGTGTATACAAAAGCACCAAGTGGAGGACCATTGGTACAACACGCCTTGTTAGCGATGCTAGAAAAGGTAAAAGCTAAAAAAATAAGTTTTGAAAAACTAGTCGAAAAAATGTGTCATAATCCGGCAATACTATTTCAAATACAAAAAAGAGGTTTTATTAAAAAGGTAAATATTACCACTTCAAGTGAAGGCGGTGGTTCCAGACCGGAAGTGGTTGCCACAAAGAAAAGGGTTTTTGTTATTTACCATGGGAATATCAAAAAAGGGAGGAGACCTACCTTTAATGTAAAGATATTCGATAGCAGTATGGAAAAAGAAATTTTGACAAGGGTATTGATAAATTCGTCAAGAAAATATGGCAATGTGACAGATTCAAGGGTTGCTTCAGATGGCAAATACCTTTACCTTTTTTATGAGACAGCAAATATGAGGGTAGGTAAAAGCTTTCTTTGGGGGGCGAAATATAAACTGGATGATAGCTTTAAAAGAGTGGCTTATACCCACATTCCGATAGTTACAAGTGTCACTTTCAATGTTGCTGAGTATGGTGATGAAAAACTGGATGACCCTGCACCTGTTGTGAGTACGGATTTTGTGTTTGTCATTACCAGGTATAAGACTACTTTTAAGAAAAGTGGTAAAACCATATATAAGGTAAGAAAGTTTAATAAGGAGCTGAAAAAACTCAAAGAATTCGATATAGACCTGACCAGTGTAGTTGATGGTCAGGCTAGACAGATGAGTGTTGTTTATCACCAGGATTACTTTTATATGGTTACACCCACTACTGTTGGTGAAGTAAGGGTCGAAGCCGCCCTTGCAACTCCTTCTGATATTGTTCTTGTAAAATTCGACAAAAATTGGAAGATATTATGGTCTAAAACTATTTCTGCTGAGCCAGATGATACGGAGACCTATGTAACTGGATTCAAGATGGATAAGAACCGTTTATATATTACATATAATCAACGAAAGTTTGGAATAAGTTCGCCACTAAAGATTTATGACCATAAATTTCATCAATTACGTAAAGTGAAAGTTGCATCGTTGGGCAGAAGAAAAAAAAGGTTGAGACCGTCTTTTGGGGAGGGGCTAAGACCGTCTTTGGATGTGTTTGGTAATAGAATATTCCTTGGAAACAATGAAGGGGAAAATGCGGTTGTATATATATATGACAAAAATAAGATAGAAGAATGAAAGAGAAGTTTTTGAGGGTGGGAGGTTGTTTAAATTTAATAGTGTTAGATTAAAGCTATAGAGTTGTTTTTTAAGTGTTTTAAGAAAAACCAAATGGTTTTGTTCTTCTATAAACACACATGGTAACGATTTGTTTTAGGTTTTTATTGTTTAAGGCACTTGACTGGTACTTGTAGTATAAAATGGGGTGTTTTTTATGGACATTGTATTGGTAACACCAACTCCTCCTGACATAAATGCCTTTGGAATCAGAATTATCTCATCGGTTTTAAAGAAGGCAGGTTTTTCAACCAAAATCATATTTCTTCCCGGAGGTATAGAATATCTCCGTTTTGATAGCAAATATATATACAAATATTCCAGAAAAACTTTAGAACAGATTTCCGACCTGTGTGAGTCGGCGGGTATTATAGGATTTTCATTTATGAGCCAGTATTATGATAGAGCTGTTCAAATAACCAAGCACCTTAAAGAATGTTTTAATATACCAATGATTTGGGGTGGTATACACCCAACTTATCGTCCAGAAGAATGCTTGAATTTTTGTGACGCCGTTTGTATAGGTGAGGGAGAGAATGCTGTTGTTAAATTTGCTCAAAAAATATCAATGGGCATCGATTATACTGATACTGAGAATTTTGTGTTTAAGTTAAATAATGGAATCAGAGAGAATAAGTGTGGACAGACTATACAAAACCTCGATGAAGTGCCGTTTGTTGATTATGACATAGAGAATCATTATGTATATGAATGGAGAAGTGAAGATATAATTCCTATAGATGAAGAGGTGATGAAAGGTCAATTCCTTAAGATGACCTATTTTAACGATAAACATTTACCTGCTTATAGGACAATGACTTCAAGAGGGTGTCCTCACAAATGCACCTATTGTGCAAGTAGTGCTATGTTGAAGCTTAGAAGAAGGAGTATTGACAATGTGTTGGAAGAACTGAAAATGATTATGAAACGGTTTGACTATATAGAAATCATAAGTTTTTTTGACGACACATTTTTTGCTGCTCCTATTACATATTTTGAAGAATTCAGGGACAAGTATAAACGAGAGATTGGTCTTCCGTTTCATGCACAATGCAGTCCTACGACTATAAGCAATAAAAAGATGGAACTTCTGGTAGATGCCGGTCTTTTTTATACGGAAATGGGGATACAGACAGGCAGTGATCGGATCAGGAAGATGTACAGACGTGTTGTTAGTGACAAAAAGATAATAGATGCCTCTGTATTGATTAATCGATACTCAAAAAATATGCTTATGCCGGATTACCATGTAATACTTGACAATCCATGGGAAACCAAGGAGGACGTGCTTGACACCCTTAGATTACTCCTCAAACTTTCTGGTCGTTATAAACTTCAGATATCTTCCCTTACCTTCTATCCTGGAACTGAGTTGAATGAAAAAGCGAAGGCTGAAGGGATAATAAAGGATGAGGTGAATGAGGTGTATCGAAAACCTTTCACATACCCAAAGTTTACTTATCTAAATTACTTGATATATTTGTCAGGGTTTCCATGGTTTCCGCGTTGGATTCTAAGATTTGTCTCTATAGACTTGTTTGTTAATATCTTTCACAGACAAGAATCAAGTGTGTTTTATAGACTACTTTTTAATATTACACGCAAGATGATACTTGTCAGAAAAGGTATAACATCTCTTTTGAAAGGAGACTTTGGTAGAATAACCAATTATTTTAAACTGGTGCGTTGATGAAGTTAACGTTAATATCGCCATATTCTGAAATCACGTCTTTTGGACTGAGAACTATATCATCTTCCCTCAAAAGAGAAGGACACTCAGTTAAGATGATCTTCTTGCCCGATATAGAAGCGGAATATGGAGATGATGCAGGCAGTGTATACGCATATCCGCCTGAGGTTGTTGAACAAACGATAGAGATTTGTAAGGGGGCGGAGATAGTGGGTTTTACCCTTATGACCTATTATTTTGATAGAGTTGTATACCTTTCGAAAAAGATAAAACAGGCGCTTAATGTTCCTATAATATGGGGGGGCATACATCCTACAATCAGGCCTGATGAATCTTTAGAATATGCGGATATTGTATGTATAGGTGAAGGAGAAGAGGCAGTAGTTGAACTACTTCAAAAGATGGAATCTGGCAAAGATTATTTTAAAACAAGAAACTTCTATTTTAAGGATAGAGATAAAATATATATCAATAAAGTAAGGCCGTTGATAAGAAATTTAGACACTATCCCGTATCCCGATTATGAATTAAACACTCAATATGTATGGAATAAGAAGACCGGTACCATTGATAAATTCAATAAAGAGATGTTCAAAAAGCACCTTTCTAATACAGCTTTTTATTGTAACAAAGGACTTATCCCTTATCAAACGATGGTAACAAGGGGGTGCTTGTTTAACTGTTCCTATTGTTGTAACAGTGTCCTTAGAAAACTTTATAGTGGGCAAACCTATGTGAGAAGGAGAGGTGTGAAAAATTTTATTGGCGAACTGGAATTAGTAAAAAAAGAATTTCCATTTATTCAGGCTATAGATATATGTGATGATTCCTTTTTTGACGGAAATGAAGAAGAAATAGAGGAATTTTCTATAACTTACAAGTCAAAGATTGGCATTCCTTTTCGTTGTTTGGCAAGTCCTTTGACAATTACGTCAAAGAAGATGGATGATCTGGTGAATTCAGGCCTTTTCATGATCCAGATGGGGATTGAAACTGGAAGCAAAAAGGGCAAGTCTGTTTATAAGCGGAATATACCTAATGACAAGATTATTAATGCTGCCAGGATTATTTGTAGGTATAAAGATTATATTGATGCTCCTCTGTATGATATCATCGTAGATAACCCTTATGAGGATTATAAGGATAATATAGAGACTATGAAGCTTCTTCTTAAACTGCCCAAGCCGTATGAGATTCAGATTTTTTCCCTGGTTTTTTATTATGGGACCGCACTTTATGAAAAGGCGAAAAAAGACGGAATATTGGGAGATGAAGGTCAGTTAATATACAGGAAACAGTTTTTTAAATATAGGCAGAATTATTTAAATCTGATAATGGCGCTTATTAAGAAACAGATTCCGGCGTCCCTGATAAGAATACTGCTTGCTCCATGGGTTGTAAATATATTTAGTATGAAACCTTTT
>JALXFI010000280.1 GCA_027069035.1 bacterium | reverse complement strand
GTCTTTATGGATGCTGAAAGACACGACCTTGTCTGCGCCGCAATAAGTCATCTTCCCCATCTTATCGCATATACCCTTGTAAATACGGTTGGAGATATTAAGGGTGAGGATGTTTTAAAATACTCCGCCGGAGGTTTTAAAGATTTTACGCGCATAGCGTCAAGTCCCCCTGAGATGTGGCGGGATATTTGTATTATGAACAAAAAATATATCCTTGAAATGATAGGGCTTTATGAGAAGAGGCTCGAAAATGTGCGGGAATTGATAGAAAATGGCAACGCTGAAGCCCTTATGGAGGAGTTTAAAAGGGCAAAGGGTATAAAAGAAGATATTGAAAATTGAGGTCTTGTCAGGATAAGGGGTAGGATGGGCGACAGAGGAGAAGTTGTTATAAAAGGGCCTAAAAAGGGCATAAGCGGTGACATAAGGGTTCCCGGCGACAAGTCCATCTCGCACAGGGCGGTGATATTGAGTGCCATTGCGGATGGCAGCTCCAGGGTTTACGGACTTCTTAAAGGTGAAGATGTGCTTTGTACCGTAAAAGCCTTTGAGATGATGGGCATAAAAATAGATGATTGCGGAGACGATGCACTTCTTATTCACGGCAGGGGCATTAATGGACTGTGTGAGCCGGATGATGTTATTTATGCCGGCAATTCCGGCACAACCATGAGGCTTCTTTCAGGACTTCTAAGCGGACAGGATTTTTTTTCAGTAATTACAGGCGACCCTTCCTTAAGGACAAGGCCGATGAAGAGGGTGGTTCAGCCGCTTCGTACAATGAGTGCAAGGATATGGGGGAGAAAAAGGGGGGAAAACGCCCCGCTTGCCATACTTGGCGGCGGGCTTGATCCCATACAGTACAGGCTTCCTGTTGCAAGCGCTCAGGTTAAATCCGCCATTATACTTGCCGGTCTCTATGCCGATGGCACAACCGAAATTGAGGAAACGGCAAGGTCAAGGGATCATACAGAGGTAATGCTGAAACACATGGGGGCATGTATTGAGATAAAAGATGGATGTATCCATGTCAAGGGTGGGGATGGTCTTAAGGCAAATGATATTGCCGTGCCGGGCGATATATCATCCGCCGCCTTTTTTATAGTTGCCGCACTGCTCTTGCCGCATTCATCCCTTACCATCAGGGGGGTAGGGCTAAATCCTACCAGAACGGGTATAATAAATATCTTAAAAAGGATGGGGGCTTCGATAGAGCTTGACAATGTAGAGGATAGATCAGGAGAGGCTTTTGGTGATATAATTGTAAAGAATAGCGCTTTAAACTCTGTAAATATCGGCGCCGAGGATGTGCCTTTTGCAATAGACGAGTTTCCGATAATCTGTGTGGCCGCTTCGCTCGCTGAGGGTGTTACAGAGATATCAGGCGCATCAGAATTGAGGAAGAAGGAGAGCGACAGAATAGCCGTTATGACAGGCGAATTGAGGAAGTTTGGCGTCAGGATTGAGGAGAAGGAAGACGGCCTTGTCATAGAGGGCAGAGAACGGTTGAAAGGCGCTATGTGTGATACTCATGGCGACCACAGGGTGGCTATGGCGCTTTATGTGGCAGGTCTTGCTGCGGAGGGGGAGACCGTAATTGGCGGCTGTCAATGTGTAAGGACATCCTTTCCTGATTTTTTTGAATTGATGGAGAATGTTATAAATTGAAGAAACGTCAGATTGTTATAGCTATTGACGGCCCGTCCGGGGTTGGAAAGAGCACCGTCGGTTTAATGATTGCAAGGCGTTTTGGACTTAAATATGTTGATACCGGCGCCATGTACAGGGCGATTGCTCTAAAGATTCATGAGACAGGCGTAAATATGGATGACGAAGAGGAACTCTCTTTATTTTGTTCGCACCTTAAAATGGATGTGAAAGACGGCGACGGTAATTTTATGGTCTATATAGATGGCAAAGATTATACAGGCCTGATAAGGACGCCCGATGCCGGAAAACTTGCTTCCATTGTTTCTTCAAAAAGGCCTGTAAGAGACTGTCTTGTTTCGCTCCAAAGGGAGCTTGGGAATAAGGGCGGCGTGGTTCTGGAGGGAAGGGATATAGGGACGGTGGTCTTTCCTGATGCCGATTTAAAGTTCTTTTTAAAGGCGGATATTGAAACACGTGCTGGACGCAGATACCTGGAACTCAAAGAAAAGGGTGGCAATGCAAGTAAAGAAGAGGTTTTAAACGATATAATACAGAGGGATAAAAGAGATACATTAAGGGAATTATCACCTCTTGCCCCTGCCGATGATTCTATAAACATTGACACCTCTTCTTACAATCTGTCGGAGGTCTTTGATATCCTTGCAAGAGAGATAAACGCAAGGATCGAAGGTCTCTGCGATGCTGTGAAAACAGGGGTTTAGGTAATGAAGGTTTTTCTTGCAACTGCAGGAGGTTTTTGTTTTGGCGTTAAGAGGGCTATAAACATGGCCTATGAAACGGCTGAATCCGTTTCAAAAGATGTCTATACATTGGGACCCCTTATACACAATCCGCAGGTTGTTAAAGAACTTGAAGCCTCAGGTGTTAAGATGATTGACCGTATTGAAGCATCAAAGGGGCATCCCCTTATCATAAGATCTCACGGCATTACATTGGATGAGATGACGAAGGTTAAAGATGCCAAGGTGAATTGCATTGATGCAACTTGTCCTTTTGTAAAAAAAGCTCAGGACTATGTCAAGAAACTAAGTGATGATGGATACGGTGTCTTGATATTAGGCGAGAAAAATCATCCTGAGGTCAAGGGGCTTATGAGTTATGCAAGAGGTGATGTTATAGTCATCAGCAGCCCGGGGGATATAGATGAGGCCGGAATAAAGAAAAGGATCGGGGTTGTTGCTCAGACGACTCAAACCATAGAGAACCTTCAAAAAATTATAAAAAAATTGATACCGCTTGTATCCGAACTCAGGGTCTATAATACCATATGCAACACAACGAATGTACGCCAGAAAGAGTCTGTAGAGCTTGCCCGACGGGTAGATTGCATGATCGTTGTTGGCGGTTATAACAGCGCCAATACCAACAGATTGGCAAAGATGTGTAAAAAGATACTGAAAAAAACCTACCACATTGAAATTCCCGATGAGATCGACCCCGAGTGGTTAAAGGGTGCGGAGACCGTTGGCGTTACGGCAGGGGCATCTACCCCGCCATACATAATCGAAAAAGTCGTCAAACGGATTGAGAATCTGGGGTCAGGTCTTTAATGTTAGCATTAGGTTTTTGGCTAAATTGGCAAGACGCTTTAAATGGATTTTTCTTTTGAGATGTATATAACCGGTACGATGAAGAAGAAAATCGCCGAGGGTGTATAAGTTAGTTTAGACAGTTGAGAATGTATTGCCGATTTTAAATTCCGCTATCGTGGGATTTGGGTTTGGGCTTGCAATGACCTTTGTTATATGGTAATGGATATGCATATACGGCTTTTTATAGATAGCCCTTCGCTTGTATTCTACTTATTCTTATTGAATAGATTGTTCTTTCCATAATTGATAAGGATGACGTGTATTAATATTTTAAATAATAGTTTTAATAATATGTGTGAGGAGTTATAAAGATGCTTATTTTTAAGGACAAGATATCGGTCATCATGCCTGCACATAATGAAGGTTCTCATATCTTCGATAATATCAAAGAGACACACGACGTATTTAAAAAAACAAAGAGGGATTTTGAGATTATTCTTGTTGATGACGGCAGTTCTGACAATACATATTCCGAGGCTATGCGTGCAACAGAGATATTTAATAACTTAAAGGTTGTAAAACACAATAAAAACAACGGCAAGGGCAATGCGTTGAAAGACGGATTCAATTATGTTACAGGCGAGTATGTTGTTTTTTTGGATTCCGATCTCGATCTGCACCCACATCAGCTTCACAGATTATTCTCTATTATGAGGAATGAGCAGGCCGAAGTCATTACGGGTTCAAAGTATCATCCCGATTCCAAGCTTAATTATCCGCCTCACCGTAAGTTGATAAGTAAAATTTATGCCTTTACGCTGAAGATACTTTTTTCTCTTCCAATAAGGGACACTCAAACCGGCATCAAGATATTTAAACATGAGGTGTTGAAGAGGGTCTTCCCAAGGGTGCTTTGTAAAAGGTATGTGTTTGATGTAGAACTTTTGGCAAATGCCAACAGATTAGGTTATAAGATAGCCGAGTCGCCGATTGTACTCGATTATCGCAGAAGGGTTAAGTGGGGAAGAATAAGATTGTTCGACCTCTATAAAGCCGGCCTTGATACCCTTGCCATATTTTACAGGATGCATATACTCAGATATTATGACGATCCTGAGGAAAAAAACTCTGAGCAAATCCATAAAGACTGCAAAGCAATAAAACAATGACGCTAATCAAAAGCGGCACAATAATCTTTATAGCCTCAATGGTTGGCAATGTCTCAAACTATCTTTTTCAATTCTTTATGAGTCGCCACCTTACTGTTGAGGATTATGGCGCGATGAATTCAGTCTTCTCAATGATGATAATCGTTGGAATCCCTGTTGGCGCTGTTATGCTGGTAATGGCAAAGTATATATCGACATTCAATGCAAAGGACGAGACGGACAAGATAGCTTCTCTATATAGAAATTCCTCTCTATATATGGCTGTTGCGGGCGTTTTGTTTGCTTTACCGTTTTTTGTTTTTAGCGGCGCAATATCCAATTACCTTAAGATAGATAGTGTATGGCCTGTCTTGATAGTTGGCATAGGGATTTTTGCCTCTTTTCTTGTAACCATCAATATCGGTATGCTTCAGGGTTTAAAGAGGTTTTACCTTTTTGCTCTGGCTATTGGGATGGGAGGCCTATTAAAATTTCTTTTAGGGGTTTTATTGATACTTTTAGGATTAAGGTTAAACGGTGCGGTCGCATCCGTTGTGCTTTCAGGATGTATTCTTTATGTGTTGACTTTGATCCCTCTAAGAACTTATCTTAAAAATATGAAGAAGGTTAAGAGGCAGACAAAGGAGATATTTTTATACAGCATTCCCGTGCTTATCTCATCGCTTGCTTTTGCTGTTTTAACCAATATAGATC
>JALXFI010000279.1 GCA_027069035.1 bacterium | reverse complement strand
ATCATCCATAATTGCAGAGACATCTTCAAGCCCTGTCTCATCCATACCTATGCCTTCAAGCGCCTCATTATGGAAGTCTGAAACCATACAATCGGCATCAAAACCCTTGTTTTTCCTTGAAGCAAGAAAATCGGCAAGATAAACTATGGGTATCAAATGGCAGTCCTGATACCGCTTGTTTGAAAGATAGACCTCGGGGTTGTGGTGAAACTCCGTTGAACGCACACACCCCTCCGGAAAAAGGCACCTTTCTGCAAACCATGCGCCAGCCAGAGGATGGGGGGCTCCGAATCTCTCCTCTTCTATCGACAGAAGCCTCTCCATATCAAAAAATGTTATGTTCATATATTCATTATGGAAAAGATTGTATAGGATAACACGCCCCATATCATGTATAAGGCCTGCAAAAAAAGCCGTTTCATTCTTCACAAGCCCCGTCTTTTCGGCAAGTTTGCCGGACGCCGTCGCCACATAAAAAGAGTGACACCACATCTTATTTAATTCACGGAGATGACCTCTGTTTTTAGTGTCAAAAACACTTACCGCAATGGCAATACACTTTACCATGTCACTTCCAAGTATCATGATGGCGCGTGAGATATCATCCACGTTTCTGCTCTGGCCGTAAAAAGCGGCGTTTGCCATCCTTACAATTCTTGCGGCAAGCGCCTGGTCGTGTTCTATAACCATCTCAAGGTCCTCTACAGATGAGGATTCATCGTCAACTATATCAATGACCTTGTTAAGCACTGCGGAGACGGTGGAAAACTCCCTCAACCCTTCAATCTTTATACGAAGAATCTCTCTTTTATCCATCTGCGATATACCTTAAATATCTTACTGTCATGAAAAACAGAAATGTTTAGATATTAAAGTATATCGGCATATTATCAATTAATTTTAGGAAAAATTTTGTTAAGAGTATTTGTTATGTCAAATAACATTCACAAAAGGGAAGAGATCTTTTTTGAAATCGGCCGTTTCAACTATTTAGTGTCTATCCGGAAACTCATATAGACAATAAAAATCCTCCTCAGCGGTCGGATTTTTACTGTTCCATCTTGGATGAGGCATAGAGCAAACCTTTTTTCTTCATCTTTTCTATAAGCGTTGTCCTGTTTATGCCAAGCAGCTCAGCAGCCTTGCTTTTCACCCCCCCCGTTTTATCAAGCGCCTTTGCAATAAATTCCTTTTCCAGTTCCTCAACCACATGCGTAAGTTTAATACCGTTTTTGGGGATTTCAAAGGATAGAGATCTTGAGCTTTTTACATTTCTTATATTAAACGGCAGGTCATGAGGCGTTATTGGCGCATCATCCTGTTTTAGTATGACCACCCTCTCTATGATATTTTCCAGTTCACGAATATTTCCGGGCCATGGATAGTTCGTTAAAACCTCCACAGCCTCATCGGAAACACCTTTTATATTCCTCTTCTTCTTTTTTGACATGAGCTTAAGGAAGTGGTCTACAAGAAGCGGTATATCTTCTTTTCTGTCTCTAAGTGGAGGAACAACTATGGGTATAACATTCAAACGGTAGTAGAGGTCTTCTCTAAATATCTTCTTTTCCACAGCATCCTCAAGGTTCCTGTTTGTCGCCGCTATGATCCTCACATCAACATGGATGGTCCGGTTACCGCCAACCCTTTCAAATTCTCTCTCCTGAATAACCCTCAAAAGTTTTACCTGAAGATGAAGTGCCATTTCAGCTATCTCGTCAAGGAATATGGTTCCGCTGTCCGCCCTTTCAAAGCGTCCCTGCCGCGAGGCGACCGCCCCTGTAAATGCCCCTTTATCATAACCGAAGAGTTCACTCTCCAAAAGCTCACCCGGTATGGCGCCACAGTTTACAGGGATAAACGGGGCATGTTTTCTTGAGCTGTTGTAGTGTATGGCCTTGGCAATAAGTTCCTTGCCTGTGCCGCTTTCGCCCAACACAAGTATAGATGAATCCGTGTCTGCAACCATCTTTATCATCTCAAATATCTCAAGCATCGGCTTACTTTTGCCGATTATCTTTTCAAAGGAGTATCTCTGTTTGATCTCTTCTTTAAGATTAAGGTTCTCCCTTTTCAGCTCATAATACTCTATAGCCCTTTTTACATTTAAAAGCAGGTCATCGTTTGAAAAGGGTTTGGTCAGATAATTATAGGTGGCATGTTTCATCGCCTCCACAGCGCTCTCTATCGTTCCGTAACCGGTAAGGATTATACTGACCGTTTCTGGAGATACCTTTTTAGCCCTCTTTACGACTTCAACACCATCTATTCCGGGTAGTTTAAGGTCAGTGATCAAGAGGGCAAAATCATCCTTTTCAAGGAGTTCAAGGGCACTTTCTCCATTGTCGGCAGCCATAACCATGTATTCTACTCCAAGAAGTTCCTTTAATGCCTCACGGGTAAGTTCATCATCTTCAATAATCAGCAGTTTATGCTTCATATATAATGTTATAGCCAAAAATAACTTTTCCTTCAAGTTTTTTTATTTCCATTCCGATATTAATGCAAGAAACGACTTAATAATATCAAGGCCTCAAAATAAATATATAAGGAGTTTTTCACTTTCCGTATGATACCTTTAATCGGAATAGGAATAGTAATAGGCTCTATATTAACAGGTTACCTCATAGAGGAAGGCAACATTTACGTGCTTATTCAGCCGGCAGAATTTATCATACTCGGAGGCGCGGCGCTTGGCTCCCTTGTGCTTACATGTCCGCCAAACTTACTTACCAAAATAGTAAAAATCCTCCCCAATATAGTAAAAGGCGGAGGACCGAACAAGAAAGCGTATCTTGAACTTTTCAACCTTTTATTCAAGATATTTTCAAAGATAAAAAAAGAAGGGCTGCTTGCGGTCGAAAAGGATATAGAATCTCCTCAGGAGAGCCCAATATTTAAAGAATACCCTAAAATCCTTAAAGATCGCCATATCACGAGTTTTATATGCGATAACTTGAGGATATTCGTTATAGGCATAAAACCGCACTTAATGGAAGAGATGATGGATATGGAGATGGAGACCCATCATCAGGAATCCGCTCTGGCGCCCGCCGCAATAACAAATGTGGCCGATTCATTGCCCGGTTTCGGCATCGTTGCGGCAGTGCTTGGGGTTGTTATAACTATGGGCAAGATGAGCGAACCTCCCGAGGTTATAGGACACAGCATTGCAGCGGCGCTTGTCGGGACATTCCTTGGCATCCTCCTATGCTATGGATTTCTCTCCCCTATAGGCAACCACCTCGCACACAAGGGCAGAGATGAGTCAAAATATCTTGAAGCAATAAAAACATCCATCCTTGCATTTTCAAAGGACATGCCTCCGCAAATGGCGGTAGAGGCCGGCAGAAGGGTGCTCTTAAGTGATGCAAAACCCACATTTCAGGAGCTTGAAGAAACCATACGCAACAAGAAATAAATATAGATTTTACAAAAACCGGTTATGAGAAGAGAAGAACAGCCTGTCATAATAAAAAAGATAAAAAAATCACACGGCGGCGGGCACCACGGTGGTGCATGGAAGGTTGCCTATGCGGATTTTGTAACGGCCATGATGGCGCTATTCCTTGTGCTGTGGCTTGTTGCCATGCTTTCCATATCGGCAAAAAAAAGGATGGGCAATTATTTTAGAAGCTACACTATATTTAAAGGCACCGGAGCAGGCGGGGGAAAAGGCATCTCAGTAATGAGAGGGAACGTCGTAAAACTTGATAGCGAAGAGGGCGATATGATGATAGGTTCACTGTATAAAAATGAACTTGCCAACTCCATAATCTCTAATGTTGAAAAAAATTTAGATGATTATAAAGATCAGGTGCTTGTATATACAACAAAAGAAGGGGTTCGGGTAGAAATTGTTGAAGAAACCGGCAAACCGATGTTTGAGTTGGGTAATGCAACACTTCTTCCAAGCGGAATAAAAACCCTGTCCGTTGTGGCAGAGTCCATTAAAAAATCACATAATGATATTTATATAGAAGGTCATACGGACAGCTACAAATACGAAAAAGAAGGATATACAAACTGGGAACTTGGCGCAGACAGGGCAAACATGGTAAGAAGGGAATTGATAAAAGACGGTGTAGCGCCTGAAAGGATAAAAAAGGTTATTAGTTTTGCAGATTCAGTGCCTCTAAACAACTATAATGCCTATGATCCGATAAACAGGAGGGTAAGCATACTCATAATAACAGAGAACAAAACTCCTGAAAGCCTAAAACCGATCAGACCGTTTTAATAGTTCGATAGTTTACTCTGTTGAAACCGTTCAAACGGTTTACTAAAACACCTTTTCCATCTCTGCCTGTACAAACCCTTCCAGACAAAGCCTGTCTTCATAGGTCAGATGTTCAAAGTGTATGCCCATACCGTTAAAAAAGGCTTCTTCCTTCTCAAAATTATTGGCCCATATAACCTTGCCGACAACAACTATAGTCTTATTATCGTATGGGAGTAAAAAACGGAGATTTGTTATGTCACCCGGATTAAGGACATCCATACTTGATAAAAAAATACCGGATCTGCTCAAGTTTACAATACGTCCTGTATACCTATCCTCACCGCATGTGAAGTCAACGGGTATGTCGGTGAGCACCCTCACGTTGTCCCTCTGCTGTTTTTCAGTATAAAGAAGTTTGTTGACCCTGAAGATAAAGTGCTCGGCAGGGGCATCCTTTGTCATAAATGCCCCTGCACCAAGTTCCTTTACCCTTGAAAGGACATCACTCACTTCATAAACACCCGTTACAACAAGCACAGGCGGATTACCCTCTCTTGCATTGTCCCTTATCCATTTAAGCACTCCAAATCCGTCTTTTTTAGGCATTCTTAGATCAACAACCAAAAGGTCTATGGCAGATGGAGATTTTTGAAGCTCACTAACAGTCTCTTCGCCATCGCTTGCAAGTCTCACCCAGTGTCCCCCTGTAATAAGCATCTTGCTCAGTTTCATTCTGAAAAACTCGCTGTCATCAGCAACAAGTATATTCTTTCCAGATTTTGCCTTCATCCGTTCCTCCTATATCAATAAATGTTGCTGTCCAATGTAATCTATAATAAAAGCTCATACCAC
>JALXFI010000278.1 GCA_027069035.1 bacterium | reverse complement strand
ATTAAATGTCGTGCCCTGTTCCTCTTTGTTTGAAATATCTATATGCCCCCCACACTCTTTAACAATACCATATACAGTAGAAAGACCAAGCCCTGTGCCGCTTGCCTTGGTGGTGAAAAACGGATCAAAGATATTGTTTTTTATATCATCACTTATACCGGAACCCGTATCGGATACCGACAGCAATACATAATCTCCGGATGAAAGACCCTCATGAAGGCCGCAGTACTTTTCATCGAGGAAGATGTTATCCGTAACAATGGAAATTTTGCCGCCTTCCGGCATGGCTTCTCTTGCATTAACAACAAGATTAAGGATTACCTGTTCCAGGTGACTTATATCGGCTTTTATCTTTTTAAGTTCAGGGTTTAAGGTTATGGAATAGACTACATCCTCACCTGTAAGACGCTTAAGCAGATTGGTCATGCCTTTAATAACTTCATTAAGGTTTACAGCCACCGGTTCAAAGACCTGTTTGCGGCTGAAGGCAAGCAGTTTGGACGTAAGCTTGGCCGCCCGTTCGCCGGTATCCCTGATAGTCTCTATACGGCTGTAGTTTGGATCGTCCTTATTAAGTTTAAGCAGAAGAAGCTCCGTATTGCCTATAATGGTGGTCAAAAGATTGTTGAAATCATGCGCTATTCCTCCCGCCAGTCTCCCAATAGCCTCCATCTTCTGAGAGCGGAAGGCCTGTTCTTCAAGCTCTTTTCTATCGGTAACATCTCTTGATATGCAGAGAAGGGTTATGGTCTTTCCGGAGTCATCTTTTATTGGATTAAGGACACTGTCAAACCATCTGGTCCCGTCGGAGAGTTCACTTTCATACAGGAGTTGAACCACCTCACCGCATCGTGCCTTTTCCAGAGTCTTTTCAATACTTGCGTGATAGGAAGGTTTTACTATATCCTTCCAATTAAGGCCTCTTACATCATTACCTGCAAGGTTATGACACTTAAGACCCGCCGGGCTCATATAGAGTATGTTGCCTTCAAGGTCAAAATTGCATATACACTCTGCAGAGGTTTCAACAAGGCTTCTAAAGTATTTTTCCGACTCCCTCAGGGCATCTTCAGACTTCCTGCATTCAACAAAAAGCTTTGCATTGTCTATTGCCAGAGCGGCGCTGTCTGCAAGAGACTGAAGCATTATAATATCGTCTTCATCAAAAGTACGCCCCGCTTTCTTATTGTGTATCTCAAAACAGCCAAGAAACTCTCCTTTGCCGTTTATAATGGGAACATCTATAAGATTGCGAAAGTTTAAAGCGCTTTGAATTTCAGGTATTACGCAGGGGTCATTTTCGGCATCGTTTGTAACATATGGCAGCATGGTATCAAATACCTGCCCTGGGACACCGCAGCCCTTATCAAAGGAATAATGTATCGGCATCAAGTGCCCCTTCTCGTTATATTCGCTAAAGACAATCTTACCATCAAGCAAAAGACCGGCAGTGCCTGATGTACCATCTACAAGTTTCATTGCCGATGCAACCAGTCTTCGCATAACGGTCGGCACATCCAAAAGGCTGTTAAGCGTGTGGCTTGCCTCTATAAGAGAGTTTAACTGCTCTTCCCTCTTAAGTAGCAGTTCATCGATCTTTATAAGCCTTACATTCGAGGCCTCAAGTTCAGAGACCTTCATGCGAAGCTTTATAAGTTCACTTGTAAGATGTTCTTCTTTGTTCAGTTTATCCTTCATAATCTCCCAAATTCCGATATAGCTGGATTTGAATCACATGAAAATATTTTTGGATTATCACTGAAGCGCCGCCTTCAACTTTTTAACCCTTGCGGTCTTTTGATATATATTGTCATATATCTTTTCATAGACCGCTGCGGACTTACTCCATGAAAAGTCCGCCCTCATTGCCCTTTTGACAATCCCATTCCATGTGTTTTTATCTTCGTAAACATCTACCGCACATTTAAGCGTATGTATAAGCGCCTCAGGTGAATGTTCCTTAATCTTAAAGCCGGTGCCTTGCCCTGGATTGGAAATAAAATCCATTATCGTATCATCAAGCCCTCCTGTTGCCCTTACTACAGGCACCGTGCCGTATTTAAGGCTGTATATCTGGTTGAGCCCGCAGGGTTCATACCTTGAAGGCATAAGAAAGATGTCGCAGCCTGCCTCTATCCTGTGAGCAAGCGTATTATCAAAGATTATCTTTACACCAAATCTGCCTCTGTACCTTTTTTCGAGCTTCTTTAAGAAATCATGATAATTCTTCTGACCCTGACCAAGCACAACAAACCCTATATCAAGTTTCATAAGCTTATCAACCGCCTTAAAAAATATATCAAAACCCTTCTGATCGCTAAGTCGCGAGATCATCCCTACAAGCGGTCTTTTTATTGGGATATTCAAGTTGTATCTATAAAGCAGGTCTTTCTTGCACTCAAGCTTGCCGGAAAGGTCGGCGGCGCTATATCCTGCAACAATAAGCCCGTCCGTACACGGGTCCCATTCATTATAATCCACACCGTTTAAGACCCCGTAAAGGACATCCTGTCTCTCCTTTACTATGCCCTCAAGCCCATACCCTAATTGAGGGGTCTGTATCTCCGTGCTGTATTTACTGCTCACCGTTGTAAGGGCATCTGAGAAGAGAAGCCCGCCCTTCATAAAATTGACTCTTCCCCAGAATTCCAACCCTTTTCCACCTGTATTGAAAAGTTTTTTAGGCAGACCCGTGTAAGGGAATATATATTCAGGGAATATCCCCTGAAAGGCTATATTATGAATGGTAAAAACCGTTGCAATATTCCGGGGGATATTTTTTTGATAAAGTGTCCTGAGATATACAGGGATAAGGGCTGTCTGCCATTCATGACAGTGGATTATATCCGGAAGGATTTCGGCCTTTCTTATAAACTCCATAACGGAACGGGAAAAGAATATAAACCTTTCCGCATTATCAAAGTAATCACCAAGCGGTGTTGAATAAAGGTATGTTCTGTCAAAAAATTCATCCCGCTTAAGAAAGTATACCTCTATATCTCCATCTTTGAACCTTATAAACTCGGCGTCAATAGACCTTTTGCCAAACGGCACCTTTAATCTTATACCGGTCTCTTTAAGATGGAATTTTTCTTTCATCCCCCTGTAGCATGGGGTTACAACAGTAACCCTGTGGCCGAGCTTACTCAGCGCCTTTGGAAGGGAACCTGCAACATCGGCAAGTCCGCCCGTTTTTGAAAATGGGGAAACCTCGGGAGAAACAAAAAAGATGTTGTATTTATTCATCAACGCTAACAGGCATATAAGGATGCCTTTTATATTGGAACTTTAAATTGTAAAGATTAAGGTAGGCTGCCAAAAAACCATCATCTTTTTTTGGACAACTTTAATGAAGTTTTTTACCACTTTGGATGTCTAAAGGCAAAACATTTTTTTCTTCAAGAAGTCTTTTGTATCTTTCACCCCTTGTTTCCATCCACCTCTCGTATATTACAAGCACATCTTCAAGAGACTGCATTAAACTTATCTCGCTTACCTCCGTTATTACCTCTACAAACGGACTGAATTTTTCCGAAAGCTCCTCAAATATTCCCTTAAATCTACCCCATCTGCCGCCATCGGCACTTGCAAGCTGACCATAGGCGCTCTCTCCCATCGATATATAATATCCCACATCCACCACCTTACCCTTTATGCTCTCTCCAAAAAATCCGGAAATAAATAAAGAAAAATCCCCTATCCGTTTAAACAGAACTTCCCTCTCTGCTCTGCCGCTCGACAGAGCCCTGCCAAGCGCCAATGCCAACGGCTCACCGTAACCCGCCTCTCCCACAACACCATACACTGTCTCTGTCCTCATGCACTCTGAAAGAAGATGCACTATATAGTACTCCACTTCTTCCTTCGTCTCCAATCCCTGGTTCCTCAATGCATACTTTACCAACTCTCTGAAATACTCCTCTATACTCTGTGTTTCTAACATATCAGCCACCACTCTGCAAAGGAAATTTGTATTAAGACCTAATGATAAGTTAAGCAAGATATATGCCATCAAGCATGCATACATTTCATCACCAAAAAATACAAACTTTAAACCATTTAAAAAATACTTTTTAAAGTTATAATAAAAAGTGTTTTCAGCCATTATTCAATAACTTCTAAGATTTCAATTCAGCATCGCAACATTTTATACTGTACACAAAAAAAAGATTAGTCCCTAAAAGTAAAGAAACCGTTTTTATACGATTTATAATATAATTGGGTTATTTGACCCTTTAAATGGCCCGTCTTTGACAATAAATCACTATGCCATACTTTCCATCAGCTTTAGGGAACAAATTATTTGTTCTTTTTATTATTTATAGTTATACTTGTTTATTACTAAAAAAAGAGTGAGGATGATGTGAGTAATAACAGGATACTCGTCATAAAACACATCGATTGTGAGGGGCTTGGCAGTTTCGAGCCTCATTTAAAAGAGATGGGTTTTATACCTGTCACCGTTTGCGGATACAAGGGCGAGGAAATCCCTCAGAGTGATAAGGAGTTTCATGCGTTAATCTTACTTGGCGGCCCTATAGGCGTATATGAAACCGAAAAATACCCCTTTCTTAAAGAGGAAATGATACTTGTTAAGAACTTCCATGAATCAGGCAAAGCCATCCTTGGAATATGTCTTGGGGCTCAACTCATTGCCGAGGCTCTTGGCGGCAAGGTCTATAAAGGTATGGGGAAAGAGATCGGCTGGTATCATATAAACTTTACCGCCGAGGGCAGAATGGACCCGATATTTAGCGACATGCCGGATACCCCCATGGTTTTCCAATGGCATGGCGATACGTTTGAACTGCCTCATGGAGCGCAGCGCCTGGCATTTTCTTACATGTATCCCAATCAGGCATTCCGCATAAAAAACAATATATACGGCATCCAGTTTCACATTGAGGTTACAGAAGATATGGTATCGGAATGGATGGATAAGTACAGGGATGAATTAAAAAACACCGATGGAGTAAGAGAAGACATCCTGTTAAAGAAGACATTACTCCTCGCGCCCGGCCTTGAAAAGTATGCAGAAAATTTTATAACTCATTTTATAAAGCGGATGGATTAATCAATCCTTATTAAAATCTTTAAGTTCTTCTAAGTATCTTCCGATAAACTCTATAACCCATAACCCGGTAATTTAATCAAACTAAACAAAGAACTTTTTTATAGGGGAGGAGACCTGATGCATTCAATCAATAATCTACAACTGTCTTACAATGAGTTAGACCCAGGCAAGTACTCATTGCAAAATGATCCTATGACACGAAAAGGCCTGATAAACACCGGAAGTTTAAGCCGTATAAACCTTAAAAATGAAAGCGGCGCAGATATCAGTATCTTAACTTCAGAAGGCGACAGGGTTACCATCTCAACCGATTCTCTAATGGAAATTGCCTATGCCGGATACAACAAAACAGGGACGGTGAACGGACAATCGGTAAGCCTTGATTTAGAGGCCATTGGAATATACTCTGAAAGCAGCAGTTCGATCTCGGTTGAAGGGGATTTAAATAAAGAAGAACTTGCCGATATCTCAAAAATATTAGGCAAACTTGAAGAGCTTTCAAATGATTTTTTAAATGGTGGAAACAACGATATTACAGCAGATACTCTGGAACTTGGTGATATGGACTCCATATCAGGCCTTGACGCATCGATCTTTCACAGCGAGAGCATAACCATAGAGCAGACATATGCGCTTAAAAGCTCCGAAACCGTTTCCGAACCGCTTAAAGGCACGGAAAAACCCCACCCCCATAAGCATGAAGAACACAAAAACAAGATCAAAAAGATGAAAGAGGATTTTTCCAATTCATTAAAAGATATAAAGATAAGGCCGGACAAGCTCATTAAGCATCTTTCAAAACTCATGGAGAAACTGCTTAACGAGGATTCAGGGGATAAGACATTGAAGCCGAAAAACAAGATAAAGAGGCTTCTTTTATCAGACATCTTAAATCGAGGATCAATGAGACCTCGCCATGCAAAACATGGAGAAAATACTTAACACAGGTTAAAGATTTATGACTGGTATGATTTGATATTATATGACCCTTTAAGAAGTTTCTGTTCGATAAGATCAAGCGTAATAACACCCCTCTCTCTGCCCTTAGCAAGAGAGTTTGCCTCAAGGAAGGATTTCCCAATTAATCTTCCAAGCGGTTTGGGATTGTAAAGCAATTTTTTAATAGTAAAGGGATTATATGAAAGAGGATTATACCGAGGATTGAGGTACCCGTTTTTTATAAGCCTCTTTTCAAGTGTAGTACCGGATTGGATGGCAAGAAAAAATAGCCACGGATAGACCCTGTCTCTGCCGAATATCTTATATAGGATACGACACGTTTCTATTGTTTCAAGAAGTGTCTGAGTAGTCTCTCCGGGAGAGTTTAAAGGCATGTAAAGCTTAATGACCTGATTATTAAAACCGGCTTCTTTTATCCTTCTAAAGCTCTCTATCTGCCGATTCAGTTTATAACCCAGATCAAGATTGTCTATTATGTCCTGCGAGCCGACAAAAGAAAGATCAAAACTTGATATGCCGGATGCAAGCATCTTTTTTGCCATCGAAGAATTTATCTCTTCAATCCTGATATAACTTGTCCATGAAATATCCACCCTCTTGCTGATAATCCTGTCAAGGGTTTCCTCAACAACCGGAAAGAAACGTTTTGTTGAAATAAACTGAGAGTCGGTAAACCAGATATCTTTAACCCCGTATTTTTTTGAAAGCTGGGCAACATCTTCGGCGACTACCGAAGGGGATTTGCACCTCACCTTGAGGCCTTCGATCGTATTATACAAACAGAAACTGCACTTGTAAGGACACCCCCTTTTTGTCTGGACACCCACCTGACCATCGACAAACTCGTAGAACTCAGGAAATATCTCTGTTATATAAGGGAAATCAGTTGGGGTAAAATCCTCTAAATTGATATAGCTTTTATGATGATGTCTTATCAACTTGCCATCATCGACATAAACCACCGACTCGTCTTCAAGCGACTTTTCTTCCAGTATCTTCAACATCGCCCTTTCGCCTTCGCTTATTATACCTATAGTACCCTCGGGAAGCTGTTTAATAAGCTGTTCAGGAAAACAACTGAATGCCGTGCCTCCAACCACTATCTGTGCATCAGGCTTTATCTTCTTTGCAAGACGAATGTAAGATTTGTTTTTATGAAGTTGATAAGCGAAATCCACAACAAGAGAACCCCCACTGTACATAGAATATATCTTATCCCTTACCCTATTTGAGTAAGACCACTTAAGCACAGCCTCAAGTGAAGGGGTGCCGTCATGAGGGGTAAAGGTCTGGATATTACGCCACGAGAAGGCAATGACATCCGGGTTGTATTTATTTATTGCGTCCTTTAAGTATCTGTTCCTTAGTTTTGGAGGCACTAAGGAGAGTTCTACAATAC
This sequence comes from bacterium, assembly GCA_027069035.1. Lineage (GTDB taxonomy): Bacteria > Desulfobacterota > GWC2-55-46 > S146-80 > JALXFI01 > JALXFI01. The sequence goes on along the minus strand of JALXFI010000278.1, from coordinate 8,207 downwards.
GCTGTTTTATTGAAGGATTTCTCTTGTGAACATAGTCTGCAATGCTGATAAGGCCGACAGGGTATATCTTCCAGCAGGGCAGACGCACATAAAGAACAGATTTCATTAAAACCAACTCCGTATATTTTTTAAGTTTCTATTATTAACATTACTACAACTTTAGAGTCAAATAATATTGCAACTATAAATCATATAATATCAAACTCCTTTAAGGCGTCAACCATCCGTCCTGGAGATAAAATAAAGAAGGCTTTTTCAAGTGATTCTCCAATTTATTTTAATGTAAACACCTGATATAATGAAACGAAACGGGGTCGCGTCTACACATTTTACAAAACGGCATAATTGGAACACCAAACATTTAAAGGCAACCAATAATGGTTACTATCCCTAATAAACACTTACCACAAAACTTGCACTGATTAAAGATTTATTACTTTTTGCTAATTTGTCCGTTTAAATCTGTGGTTGATTAAAAAAGGTGTTTGAGACGTCAAAAAGTATGCAAGAATCATATAAAAAGATTGTTTTAATTTTATCCATCCTTACAGCCTTAATAACCTTCCTTGTATATCTTCCTGCTTTGCAGAATGGCTTTGTTAACTGGGATGATCAGGTTTATGTTTACAAGAATGTCCATATACGTTCAATGGATATATCCTTTTTTAAATGGGCATTTACCTCGGTCGTTTCAGCCAACTGGCATCCTTTAACCGTTATATCTTATGGTATAGATTACCTTATATGGGGACTCAATCCCCTTGGATACCACTTGACTAACATAGTTTTTCATGCCGCCAATGCCTTTCTCGTTTTTTTGATCATATTTCGCCTTGCAATCATTAAACTGGAGGTGGGAAGCCGCAAAAAAGGGCTGACTGATCAAACTAAAAGAGCAAAGGCTGTTACTGTCGCCGTTATCACATCGCTTCTCTTCGGTCTGCACCCTCTGCATGTAGAATCCGTTGCATGGGTCTCAGAGAGAAAAGACGTTCTGAGCAGTTTCTTTTTTTTCTTAAGCATTATTGCCTATATAAAATACACTTCCGATTCTTATAGAAAAAACTTGTTTTATGTTGTAAGTTTGCTTTTATTTGCCCTGTCACTTATGAGCAAACCCATGACAATATCACTGCCAATCGTTCTTTTGATACTCGATATATATCCGCTTGAAAGGAGTGCGGCTTTAAATGAACCATGGGGGAAAATAAAAGAATTTATCATTGAAAAAATACCTTTTTTTCTCTTAAGCGGCCTTTCCGCAGTCATAACCCTATGGGCGCAAAAAAAGGGCGAGGCCTTGGTTGGACTTGCAAAATCACCATTTATAGAGCGGCTAAGCATAGCCGTGCATGGCTATGTATTTTATATCTATAAACTTCTTCTGCCATTAAATCTTGCGCCTGTTTATCCCCGTCTTCCATACCTGAAGGTCTTTGGAACAGCATCTATAGCATACTCTGTAATTCTCATTGGAATAACGATCTTTTGCATAGTTCTGATAAAGAGGGAAAGGATATTTATATCGGTATGGCTCTATTACATCATCACACTTTTCCCCGTTATAGGGATAGTTCAGGTAAGCGATCATATAGCCGCAGACCGTTATACTTATCTTCCAAGTATAGGGCCGTTTATACTTATAGGGGCTGCGACTGCATACACCATCGGGAAGAAGAAGTATATTGTTCCGGGCGCTGTCTTTATTCTCATCGTTCTGGGCACCTTTACTGACATTACACTGAAACAGATATCCGTATGGAAAAACCCCATATCACTTTGGTCGCGTGAGATAGAGCTCTTTCCTGTTCTTCCCGCCTACAGGCTCCGCGCCGAGGCCTATTTTGACAGCGGCAAATACAGGGAAGCGTTAGTAGACTATACAACGGTGATCAAAAACGACAATAAAAATCTTCCAAACGCCTACCTTAGAAGGGGACTTGCCTTCCAAAACCTTGGTTATTTTAAAATGGCATTAAAGGATTTTGATACGTCTATCAAGTTAAAACCGGAAAACTTTTCGGCATATATCGATAGGGGCAACCTGAACAGAAAGCTTGGAAACTTAAACAATGCCATAAAAGACTATAGGAAAGCCATAAGCCTCAATCCAGAGATCGCCGCCGCTTATTACAATCTCGCGCTGGTATATCTTGATATCGGCAAAACCGGGATTGCGATTAAAAACATGGAAAAGGCCGCATCGATGGGGTTAAAGGAAGCAACGGATTATATGAAAAACCTGAATAATTATTGAAAAACTTAGAAGAAAAAACCGATATCCAGCCCAATGGTCTGGCTTGAAGGTGTATTTCTACCTTTTAGGACCCTGCTTCCCTCAACAACAAAATCTATGGGAATTACGGATATCCCCTTTAAGTAGGCTGAAAGGGTTGAGTACCCAATGCTGAATTTAAAGATATGTCCAACCCTGTCTGTTTCGTCCTCAAGCGATTTCGTATCTTTTCCGGTTGGACTTACAATACTATCCCTGCCCTTATAAATAAAATCATAGGCCAGACCAAGCGTTACAGACTCCGTAATACCGTGACCTAAAAATATCTCGGTTTCAAAATAATCGCCAAGGTTCCTTTTCATCTTCTCCTTGCTCGATATCGGCACTATGGGCTCATCGGCGCTTGCCTGCAGACGCATCATTTCATGGTCCCGAAGCTGTAAGGTGTATCGCATATAGAGATTTACAAGCGTCCTGTCCAAAGGCAGATAGTCGTTGTGCAGCTCAAAGACTATGTCCGGTTGGCCGTCGCCAAAAGGGATATCCAAAAGGTCATCGGGGTCGTTTGACTTGCCCGTGGGAAACCTAAAACTAAGTGAATAGGCAGCCCTAAACTTATTATAGAGCAGGTAACGATGTTTAAATCCAATGCGTATATCGCCAAGGCCGGTTCTGTTAAAACCCCGAAACTCCTCAAGTTCAAAACCAAACTGAGGGGATTTAAGTATCGTTTGAACATCTTCCGTGTCCACAGCCTTTGTAACACCTCCGACTCCGACAGGCAGCAGCGTTCCGGTGCCGGGGACAAATCCAACATTACCACCTGAAATAGAGAAATCAACCTTTCGCTTTATATTGAGTATGGGAATAACCATACCTATTGAAACATTATCTGAAAGGCCGTATGCAATATATATTGGATAGTCAAATTCCTCGACCTTGCTTATAAAAGAACTTGTACCCAAAGTGAGAGAGTTTTCAGAAAATCCAAAAAATGTCTCAAGGTTTGCAAGCGCGGGGAAAACACTTCTGTCGGCATTTACATGGTCAAAATCTACTCCAATCGGCTCCTTACCGCCAAGAGGGTCAAACCGTTTGTCATAAAATGTATATAAACTCCTTATTCTTATACTGAACCTTCCCTTGGGAAGTACCTGGGCGTCTTCGGCATAAACAGGGCTTGGAGAAGATATCATTATAAATATCGGCAGAATAATCAAAAATATTCCGAGACCCTTAAACCAACCAATCTTCATTCAAAAATACTCCCAAAAATTTTTCTTTCTCAACAAACTCAATAATGTGGTATTAATATGTATACAGATAAACTCATTCTTTCTCAAGTTGATAGAATAAAATTTCTACTTTTTTATTTTTTGGAGGTGGGTTTGCTTAAGGAAGGTAAAAAAACAAAACTGATACCATTTGGAAGGGAACACTTCCATAAATGGATCGAGTGGCACAAAGATCCGGAGAATATCGAGTTTTTCAGGAATTTTAATTTCCCGCTTTCAGCCGATGAGATAGAGGTCTTTTACACCGGTTTTGTCCTTGGCCATTTTGATAAAAAATTCTTTGTCATCCATACCGTTAAAGATAATAAACCGATTGGGATGATACATCTTTTTGACCTCAACTGGCAGGCAAGAAAGGTGGAGCTTGGCATACTTGTTGAAAAGGAGCACAGATCAAAAGGACATGCCTTTGATGCGCTGCTTGTTATGGGTGACTATGTGTTCAACCGATTGAATCTTAATAAGGTCTATATAAGGGTTCTGGAAAGCAATAAAACTCTTGTAAGATTCTGTAAAAAAGGCGGTTTTAAGATTGAAGGTATTTTAAAGGAAGAAGTCTATCAAAACGGTGGTTTTCATAATCAGTTGTATCTTGCCTTATTCCAGAGTGAATTCAAAAAATTCTATCAATAATCCTCTGTCCAAGTCTCAACTAAGGACACAAACAAATCCCGCTACTTCGGGATTTGGGTATTATAAAATTCTTTAATATAATAAATAAATCTGATATCATAAATCTATGATTGATGGTAAAAAAGTAATTATTGTAATGCCGGCATACAATGCTGAAAATACCATAAAAGCCACATATGAAGATATCCCTAAAGACCTTGTGGATGAGGTAGTCGTAGTAGATGACGCAAGTACGGACAATACCGTTCAGGTCGCAAGCTCTCTTGGGCTTGATGTAGTCGTCCATGAGACAAATAAAGGATATGGTGCAAACCAGAAAACATGTTATCTTGAGGCCATAAAACGCGGCGGTGACATAGTTATAATGCTTCACCCGGATTATCAGTACACACCCAAGCTCATCCCTGCCATGGCCTACCTTATGGCAGTAGAAGAATTTGATGTGGTCTTGGGTTCAAGGATATTGGGCGGAAAGGCTATGAAAGGCGGTATGCCTGCATATAAATACATAAGCAACAGATTGTTGACATTCTTTGAAAATCTTTTTTTAAATGAAAAACTCTCTGAATACCACACCGGTTACAGAGGTTTTACCAGAAAGGTAATTGAGACCCTTCCTCTGCTTGAAAATTCAGATGATTTTATATTCGACAATCAGATGCTTGCTCAGATCTTTTACTTTGGGTTTAATATAGGTGAGATAACCTGTCCTGCAAAATATTTTGAAGAGGCCTCCTCAATAAATTTTACACGAAGTATAAAGTACGGCATGGGGGTGCTTATTACCAGCGTTAAATACTTTATGCAAAAAAAAGGGCTTAAAGACTTCCCAATCTTCGATAATAAAGGAAGGAAACTAAAGGTATAAGTCCGTTATGTTCTAATATCTTTTTAAATTACCATAAAAACGGTACGCTCTGTTTCCTGCATATTTCGCAATCTTCGTTTCCGTCACGTTTTATAAAAGCCGTTCCGCAGCCTTCACATAAGACCTTTTTAAACTCAATAAGTATATTATCCGTATTATCAAGTATCATGTCCAAAGAGACCGTATAATTAAATCTAAGGGCCTCAAGAGGGCAAACCTCCTTGCACAATCCGCATACGGTGCAGTTACGCGCGGCAAAACCAATCCTTTCAGCTTCTCTATCTTCTGTTTTAAAGAGTGCGCCTGTCGGACATAAAAGGGTGCATAACTGACAGCCATTGCACCCTTTGTCAATCGAAATATCCACAAAAAGTGGAGATAATATCTCGTTTGACCTGCGTAAAGAGAGCGAACTTAAATAATTTATAAGCGATACCCTCTCGGTTGGGACTATATGGGGAAGTTTTCTTTTTTTTGATGCACGATCCTTTCCCTTGGATTTGTCTGGCAAAAGGTCTTGCGCCTTCTCTCTTGATTTTCTTTTAATAAAAGAAAAAAAAGCCCTCCTGTCCATCTCTTCCGTACCCTTATGCCCTTTTAGCCTATCCGCCTCAAACATCAATCTTTCTCTTTCAATCGGAAACTTTTCGATACTAATTTTTCCCATCTGTTTTAGTGATTTAGAGATGGAACCAAGTAATTCAACGACACCAAAAAGCGCCTCTGCCCCTTTTTTAGATTCGCAGAGATTACACAAACCGGCGTCTACAAAGACTGTTTTTTCTACTCCGGCACAGATAAGACCGAGTATAAGGCTTGGCGATACAAGTCCAAGACATGGGATACGTAAACATAAAATATTTCCCGAAAGTCCTTTGGAATCCGGTAGAACCTTATAACACCCAATCTTTAAAACCACTCCATTTGATATTGCTCTTTCTCGATCTTTTAGCAGCGCCTTCACATTGTCTATAAATTTACTGACAGCAAAACCCTTTATCTCAAAGACCCCTGAAGGACACCTTACTGAACACACGCCGCAGCCGGTGCAATCCACACTTGTCTTAATCAAACCATCTTTGATCTCTAAAGCATCTGCAGGGCAGGTATCAACACAGATACGACAAGCCGAGGAAGGATACCTTAAGGGAAGACACTGTGAATGATTGATCTTCAAGGGGGCATTGCTACGTGTGGTAAAGATTTTTTCAAGATTAAGCAAGGTAAGTCTCAGCTCGTTATTGGGTTCTAAACATGGTTACTTTGTCTAACAAAAAAAACCTTTCATAAGGCGAGAAAGCTATATTAACATCTTTATTGGAGAGAATTTTAAGTATGTCTTCAAGTTCATTAGCGCTGACCCTGTCAAGGCTGTTCCAATCAACCAACTGTAATTTTATAAGGAGCTTACGCGTATCTCCAATCTCTTGAGACGCATACTTTATCATATCGGAGATAACCTTAAGACTGCCCTTAAAATCAATACCCAGCTCATCCTCTATCTGGCGGTGATAGGCCATAATGGAATAAAAATCAAAACCTACCTCTTTTGCTGCCTTTAAGCTTTGCGAAAGCCATGCAAGGGCCTGCGAAGGCATGTATGCTGCTTCATACATCATATTGATCGCAAACTTAAGCTCAGGGTTTTCATCCCTTGCAACATCCATAAGCCTGCTTGCCACCGAGAGAATATACTTATTCTTCCATGACGCCCATTTCCAGAATTTCTTTGTATATTCCACTGAATATTTACTGTTTTTTAGCTCCTCTATATCTCCGTAAAAAAGCTCGGGGTTAAAGGATTCTTTATATGCCTTTACAAATTTTGAAGAAGCGGCAGCACCAAATCCCTCATTATGCCTTAGTATCAGATCATCTTGAAATAGTATTCCGTCGATAGGATATTTTGCAAGATCTCTGTAAAGACCTTCCAAATATCTCACAACCTCGTCATTAAACAGATCAAGCCCCTTGCATTCAGATAGACTATTACTTTCAAAATCAAAGGCTTTGCATCTTAAATCCCCTCTGCCCTTCAGACCGTAAACGGCATTTCTTGTTGTCATCCATGCAAATACTTTTAAATCGTATTTCTTAGCTATCTTAAGAACAGGCGTTAAAATATCCGACACAACAGGCGCAAAAGATGTCTTGAAATATACGCCTTCGGATGCCCTGGGTTTTATAAAGGGATAGAACCTGTCTCCCCTGTTATGAAACACCCTTAGTATCAAAACATCATAACCCTGCTTCTTAAGACCCTTAATTTCTCTGTCTATTTCATCATAGTTTTTACCAAAAAACACATGTACCTGAACAGCAAAGAATGTTTTTTTAACAGGCGCTTTTTCGCTAATAATTTTATTATGCGGTTTCTTAATAATTTTCTTTGAAAGTGAAGTAGTTTCTTGATCTCTCGTTTTACTTAATGGTTCCTCTTTGGACTTAGAAATTTGCGGTGGAGGCTTAACAGGTATAGGCGGCATTTTCACTTCTATCCCTTCATCAAAGCCACCTTTTTTTTGTATAAAGGGTTCCTTATTAGATAATTTATTCTTAAATTGAGGGGAATTAGATTCTTCTTTTAATGTTGCCATCTCCTGTTTCTCTATATCCTGCAATGCCCTGAAGGCAACCTCCCTTTTATCCATCACCTCATAAAGGTGTCTGCCCTGAGGAAAGTTTTGAAGATAGAGCCTGAATTGTTTAAGTGCATCGGCATATCTTTTTGCCTTAAGATATGCCATACCCATATTAAATTGCGCATCTTCAATAAGCGGGCTTGAAGGGAAGAACTCTATAAGCCTGCCAAATTCCCTTACGGCAACTATATAATTGCCCTGTTCAAAAAGGAACATAGCATAACCGTACTGACCGCTGTCTTTAAAAAAGGCGATATGTCTTTCTTTATTACTAATGATTGGAGCGTTCCTGCCATTTTGATGCAAAAGGCCTGATGAAATATTTAAAACAGGTCCAACAGACGAAGCTCCGTAAGCGTAGGAATTAGAAAAAAGCAAAACGGAGATAATAAGAACAAAAAAAACAGGAGAAAAGCTTTTTAATAACGGAAAGTATGGAACCTCTGTATTATATATCCGGCATCCCGTATTGAACCCGAAATTCACAATACAAAACTTGTAACATCCTGCACCCCGTATCTTGTATCTTATAT
>JALXFI010000277.1 GCA_027069035.1 bacterium | reverse complement strand
ACCTATCCCTCAATCATCCTGCTTGAGAAAAGTCACCCCGATGCAAAGTCTGAAGCATTAGCTGCTACTTTCACTGAGACGGAGCAGCTTGAACGGCTGGAAGAGACCCTTGAGGACATTGGCTTTCCAATGCCGATCACGGCACTGAAAACCGAAAGCTGGAACCTCGAAAGACCTGAAGTTCTGGCTCTGATGGAAAAGTTGCGTGAGACTGGCGTGCCACTTGGAGAATATGTTCAGGGGAGATTTTATCGGGGGATTCTTACCGGGCTTAATGAAGCCTTTGTAATTGATGGTACAACACGGGAGCAATTAATTGCAGAAGACCCTAAAAGTGAAGAACTTATTAAACCGTGGTTGCGGGGACGGGATATAAAGAAATGGAAGGCGGAATGGGCAGGGCTGTACGTAATATTTACGCGCAGAGGCACGGATATTGAAAAGTACCCTGCCATTAAAAAGCATTTGGAACAATTCCGTGAAGATCTGGAACCCAAGAAATCAAGCAAGCAAAAACGAGGTCGTAAACCGGGACCATATAAGTGGTTTGAAATTCAGGATAATATTGCTTACTACAAAGAATTTGAACAGCCGAAAATAACATGGGGTAATCTTGCAACTGAACCGAAATTTGCCTTTGATGCATTGTCACATTATATCAGCGCGCCGGCAAATATAATTCCAACAAACGACCTTTATCTCTTGGCAGTCCTCAATTCGCCGCTTTGCAAATGGTGGATCAGCTCACAGGCGGCTGTACGCTCAGGTGGCTTTCTGGAATATAAACCTATGTATGTCGGTACGGTTCCTGTATTTTCTGCTTCTGATAAACAAAAAAACCAAATCATAGAACGAGTAGAAACAATTTTATCAAATCCTGATAGCCCTGATGTTCCTCGTCTCGAATATGAGATAAACGAGTTGGTCTATGAACTTTATGGGCTTACGCAGGAAGAGATTGAGATCGTGGAGGGGCGGGGATGAAAACGATACTTTCTACTATTGAGATACTATGAAAATAAACAAGATAAAGTCAATCTCCAAACTCGGACAATATATAGATTTTGAATGGCCCGATGGGCTTGATGAGTTTAGGAGATATAACTTCTTTTATGGATGGAATTATTCAGGGAAAACATCTTTATCCAGGATATTTAGATGTCTTGAATTGCATGAAGTACACTGTGATTATCCTGATTTAAACTTTTCTCTTTTAACTGAAGAAGGTAAAACAATTACAAATAACGATATCGTTAATGACTATTCAATCCGTGTTTTTAATGAAGATTTCATTGAGGACAATTTTGCATGGAACAATGAAAATGCAGAAATCAATCCTGTCATAGTGTTAGGTAAGGAATCAAGAGAATTAGAGCACAAACTCAAGGCAAAACAAAACGAAAAATCTAAAGCAGATGAAGAAATACGGAAAAAGAAAAAGCAGAAAGCTGACAAAGAGAGAGAATTAGATGGGAAACTTACTGATAAGGCATCAGAAATAAGAAGAATATTATCAATCACGAATCCAAGAGATTTCGATAAAACAAAGTTAGAAGATAAAGTTCAGGCATTAAATTCAAATTACGAAGCGAATATACTGAGTGATGATGTCGCAAAGTTGCGAGATACTCTGTTAAGTAAAAAACTTGAAAAAATAGATACCATATCGGTCACTTTAAAATTATCTTCCTTGATTGAAAATATCGGGGCGATTCTCAAACAAGAAGTAACGGCACAAAAAATTATTGAA
>JALXFI010000276.1:3465-5159 GCA_027069035.1 bacterium | reverse complement strand
ATATTGCAATATATATTATATTATTTATTCAAGTCATATACCCAAAAAAACAGGGCAGGTTTTTGGGTATACATCAAGGTTTAAGGTGAAACCCAAAAAGGTTCTAAGAACCGTATATATGACAGAAGAACAGGTAGAGGCCATAAAGCTTTTATCCAAAAGGACTCATGTGCCTCAATCCGTTTATATCCGTGAGGCCATAGACCTGCTCTTGGAAAAACACTCTGGACAATTAACCCTTGCATTTCCAAAAAAGTCTAAAAAAGGAAATAAATTGTAGTATCTTTTTTCATTAACCGTTAATTTATTATAAAGGAGGGGAAAATGAAGGTAATATCTATTGCGAATCACAAAGGTGGTTGTGGAAAGACTACTACGGCCATCAATCTATCTTCTTGTCTGGCCTTAAAAAAGAAAAAAGTTCTGCTTATAGATATTGATCCACAGGCACATGCATCCATCGGCCTTAACGTGGAGGTGGAGGAGATAGAAGGCAACATGTACGATGTTATGACCATTACAGGCGTTGACATTGAAGATGTTCTGGTTCCGGTAGAAAAAGGACTTAACCTCGCCCCGTCTCATGTATACTTAAGCGCCGTAGAGCAAGAGCTTTCCAAGGTAAAGGGAAGAGAGTACCGTTTAAAACAGAAGATAAAGGATATTAAAACACAATATGACTTTATTGTCATAGATTGTCCTCCCAATTTAGGCATATTGACATTCAACGCAATGATGGCTTCAGATGAAGTAATTATCCCGATAGAAACGAGCTGTTTTTCCCTTCATGGTGTAGGAAAACTTATTGAAACCATATTAACCGTTACAGACAAGACCGACCATAAGATAAAATTAAAGGTTCTTGCAACGATCTACGACAGGAGAACAAGGTTTGCCAGAGAGGTGCTTAGAAATATTGAGGATAATTTTGGACGTTCTATGTTCAAGACTATAATACGTTCCAATGTAAGCCTGAGGGAGGCGGCAAGCTTTGGAAAACCGATTACAAGATACGACAAAAATTCATCGGGTTTTATAGACTATATGTCATTGAGTCAGGAACTGATAATGGAAAACAAGATAATTATTGCTTACAGGGATTCACAGGCAAAAAATGTACAGATAGCAGGAGATTTCAATAACTGGGTGCCTGATAAAAGCACCTTTACCCAGAAGGATGTCTCCGGTATCTGGTTTAAGGCGCTGTCTCTTGAACCCGGCAAGTACCAGTACCGCTTTGTTGTGGATGGGAAGTGGAAAGAAGATCCTAACAGTCATGATTATATAGTCAATGAATTTGGAGAAAAGAATTCCGTATTAAATGTAAGATAGTTTTTAAACACAACAGTTGGAAGTTTTTGTTGGGGGGGCAAGGGAATTTTCCAAAAGGAATTGGAAAATTTCTTTGCCTCCCCCTTGCCCCCATAGAGTATTTTTCAGCAGTGCTGGTTTTACTGATCCCATCAAAAACAAGAAGGGAAATCGATGGAAAAGAAAAAAAGATTGGGCAGAGGCATTGAAGACTTATCCCATCTATTTCTATCCTCTGAAGGCAATCAAAAAAATGATACCCATGGAGTTCCAAAAAAAGAAAAAATAAAGTCCGATACAAGAATTATAGCTTTAATAACCGGAGCAGAAGCGCCCATCAATCCCTTTCTGATCTTTAATCTCAGTGTAGAACTAAACAGAAA
>JALXFI010000276.1:0-3455 GCA_027069035.1 bacterium | reverse complement strand
GTCTCAAAATAGCTGTAATGGACCCTTATGGAAAGGCCCCTTTCTCAAACATCTTTCAAAGTTTAAACTCCCCATCCCTTTGCCTGAGCAAAGAAGTAACTGTACCGGATGAAAAAGAAGATGAATGGGGCATCAAACATGTCCTCATAGATTTCAATCCATTAAACACAGCTTATCTATGGGAAGATGAAAAAAGTCTTATACACAAAAGGTTAAACCGGATAGAGGCCGAAGCCGATATCGTTCTTATCTACATAACTCCTGAACAGATTCAAGATTTAAAAAATATCTTCTTATATATTTCTGAAGTGATCGTTTCTATGCCTTTATATCCAATAGGTATGTTAGAGACCTATTCTGTCATTAAAAAGATCACATCCATCAACCATAATGCAGGCCTTGGCTTGGTGGCTATTGATGCAGGTATTGAATCGGAAGGAAAAAGCGCCTTTTTAAAAATGGAAAATATTGTAAAAAAACATCTTAATAAATCCATTCTCTACCTTGGTTCTATCATTAAAGAATCGGCCATAGAAGAATCGGTAAAAAGCCGCATGCCGTTAAGCTATGTAAAACCAAACTCTCAGGGGTTGATATGTCTAAGACAATTGGCAGGCATAATCTCATCGATGCCGATTGGGCAAGGTTATGTCAACGAAAAAAAATATAGCCTTGCTTCGATATTTAGGGTTGTTTGATATGATATTAAAACTCAAGAAACTTGATATAGATGACAAACCGATCATAAAGCAGATGATAAGCGAAGCGCTGACCGATTCATGGGCTGGAGAGTTTAACAATTACTCGTTTACCAATATATGCCTTGAAAGAAGCGGTGAAGCGGTTTGTGACCTTGTCGGAATAGATGATAAAAAAAGACTTATACTTGTCTTCATCGATACCAGCAATACAGAACAAACCCTTTCAAAGCTAATAACATCCTTTGACTGGGTAAAAGAAAATCAGAAACTTATAGGTATGGCGTATTCCGAGTTTTCAGTAAACATTGACCTTGGACCGCATATAATCATCTTCTCAAACGCTTTTTCCGTTGAATTCATCAAGGCACTTTCATACCTCGAGATACCAAAAATATCGGCCTACAAATACATCTGCATAGAGACGGAAGGGAAAGACGGTATGATACTGGAAAAGATAGACCTGCCCGTCAAAAAAACCCTTTATCAAAAAGACAATGCAATAAAAAATGAGAATAAGCGCCAGACCTGCCTTAAGTGCTTTGGACTAACAAGAGAAGAAGAAAAAGACATACTGTCTTTGTATAACGGCATAGTCTCATTTTAGAAGAGATCTGTTAATTCCCGTTTTCTACAATTCCCGAATCAGTTCATCCTGTATCATTTTTTGCCGTATCTCAGTGTTTCATATGGTTTGGCATCTCCGCTCAATAAGAAAACCTTACATCCACATCTTTTCTGTCTTCGGGGTTTATCTGCCACATTTCTTTAGATTTATAATTTAAGATATTTGCAACAAAGACATCAGGCAGTTTCTCTATGCGAATGTTAAAGATATTAACGCTCTCATTGTAAAGCTCCCTTCTGTCGGCTATCTCATTTTCAAGTTCACTTATCCTTGACTGAAGCTGACCGAAACGCCTGTCCGCCTTAAGCTCAGGATAATTCTCCGAAACGGCAAAAAGAGATTTTAACGCCTCGGTAAGCATCCCTTCGGCCTTTCCCCTATCCTCCATGTTTTTTGCCCCCGCCATCATAGACCGTGCCTTTATGACATTTTCAAGTGTATCGGCCTCATGCTTCATATACCTCTCACATACCTTTATAAGCTTCGGAAGCTCATCGTGTCTTTGCTTTAAAAGGACATCTATATTGCTCCATGATTTATCCACATTGTTTCTCACGGTAACAAGCCCGTTATAAATAGTTACAAAATAAAGGATAAAAGCCACAAGAAGCAGAACAACAAGTACCAGAATTATTGTTCCATTCATTTAAAAAACCTCCTTTCAAACCTGTTTTATTAAGGTATTTCGGTTTCATAAAGATTTAAACAGGTACAGCACCCCTCCAATGATAGAAAAAACTCCTAAAACAAAAGAAATCGGCGCCCTCCACGCCATGGATTGTATAATCCTGTCCTCCTTTTTATCCGAGATATAGAAGAGCCCGCCGGAGGGGTGTTCCCCTACCGCTATGGCATCCCCCCTTTCACCTGTTTCCGCCTCATGAAGCAGGGTCTCTTCTTCTAATTCCTCTCTCGCCCTGTCCCACTCATCTTCACTTATCCTGCCGTCTTTATCGGTGTCATACCTCATCAAACGATCTGGAGAGTTTTTTAATTCCCGAAGTTTTTCAATAAAAAGTCTCTTTCTCACATCCCTACTCTTCTTCAGTCTCCTGGCAAAACCCATTACATAGAGAGGCTGGCCGATCGGTATAACGTGTTCCACTATTTTTTTACCAGCACCTCTCCCGCCGGAAGAGAAGACACCCGCAAAACCATCCCCCCTAAAGGTCTGAGAAGTTCCGGCACGTATAACAGCAGTCTCCGGAAGTATCAAGACACTTCCATCATCATCCTCAAGATAAAAAGGAACCCTGCTACTATCGCCCCACTCCGTCAGTACCTCCCTGTAACCATTTTTTACCCATTTTTTCTCGTATATCCTGTAAGAATAGTAGACACATTCCGTACTGCCGTACGGCGACTTCATAAGGTACTTGCACCCTGCCCGCCCATTAATCTCTACCTCGCCCATCGGCATAGAGCGTATCTTGCTTGTGGGACAATTCTCAATAGCCCTCTTGCGCCTTAAGACAACAAAAGAATGGATAAAGAATATAATGCCAAGGGGAATAAGGGAGATAAACGCCGTATCAACCCTCTTCATAGCATAGGAAAAAATAAACAAACCAATCGTAAAAAGGGTAAGCGGATATAGAAGAGCCGGAGGGCCAAGGGTTTTGACAAATCTCTTGTATGTTTTTACAAACAATCTTAAACCATAAAGCCATGTCGAGATCTGCCCTGTTCTGTAAACATTAATACCTTCCAAAGGGGGAGGCTCAGGAGTGCCGACTTCTTTAGTCCTGCCCAAGTCTTTTTCTCCCTTGCGAGCGTCAGAGGGCTTTGAGGACAGCATCGGTCCAAGGAATAAAAGCCCGCTCATACCAATAGGAGATGTCTCATCTAAAAAACCGCCGCCCATTCCAACGCCACCGGCAATATTACTTTCCGTTTTTCCATAAAGGCCTTTCTTAAAAGCAAGGTGGACAAAGTTGGAGTATTTGGAAAATTCTCTAAGAAGTCTATCTTCCTTCATGTCTTTATCTATATTGATAAAAGGGAGCATAGACTCCCCAAAAGAGGCATCAAGCATAACATGTGAAGAAGATCGTTTTATCTCCTCTATTAAAAGAGGAAAATTAAGTGCAAGAGACCCTTTGTTCCTCTTCCCAAGACAGTTGTAATTA
>JALXFI010000275.1 GCA_027069035.1 bacterium | reverse complement strand
CGATTTTTCTTTTGAGGCGTACATAACCGGTACGGTGAGAAAGAAAATCGCCGAGAACACAGCAGTTAAAGATGTATTGCCAATTTCAAATCCCGCTATCGCGGGATTTGGGTTTCATATTGTTATAGGTTTAGGAAACTTAATATAGAAGAGGGGAAGATCTAAATAACTTCCCCCCACCTTCTTATGCGTATGCCTGTTAATCTTGAAGATCCTTGATCCTCTCCTCTATTCCGGCAATTTCCTTCCTGAGAGGGTTTTCTAATAATTTTATTGAATCTATAAGCTGTAGCTGGTACAAAGATACCAATGGCAGCATTTGTGTTAAGATCTGCTTCTGCAGAGAGATTGATGGCTGCTAATTCAATTGTTATTTGGAGGCACATCTTGGAAATAAAAGTAACTAAAATTAAAAAAAGCAGAATTGCTGAAGTAGATTTTAATAATCTTAAATTCGGCGAGGCACTTTCAGACCATATGTTTAGTATGGAATATAAAGAAGGCAAATGGGTATCGCCTGAGATAATCCCTTTCGGGGCGATTGAGATTTTTCCATCTTTATGCGCCTTACATTATGGCCAGATAGTATTTGAAGGTTTAAAGGCTTTTTACACAAAGCAAGGTACTATAAATATATTCCGCCCTGAAAAATACCATAAAAGGATGAACAAATCGTGCCAAAGGCTCTGCATGCCTGAAATGGATTTTAACGTATTTATCTCAGGCATTAAAGAACTGGTTACTTTGGATAAGGCATGGATTCCAAAAAAGAAAGGCTCTTCTCTCTACATTCGCCCCTTTGTCTTTGCTTCCGATAATTTTATAGGGGTGCATGTCTCAAAAAATTACCGTTTTTTGACTATAACCTCCCCTGTCGGCGCTTACTATAAAGAAGGTCTTAATCCCACAAAACTGATTACGTCAACAAGATATGTACGTTCTGTAAGAGGAGGCTCAGGTGATGCCAAGATCCCAGGCAATTATGCCCCTACCCTGCTGCCTGCGCAAGAGGCTCAAAAAAAAGGCTATACACAGGTTATCTGGCTTGACGGAATCGAGAGGAAATTTATTGAAGAAGTCGGCACCTCCAATATCTTCTTTCTTATTGGAGATGAACTGATAACGCCGCCTTTGGAAGGCACGATACTTGACGGAGTAACAAGGGATTGTGTCATTCAACTGGCTGAGAATTGGAAGATAAAAATAAAAGAACGTAAAATTTCAATAGATGAGGTTATATCTGCATCCCAAAGCGGCAGTTTAAAAGAATGCTTTGCAACCGGGACAGCAGCGGTTATATCTTCTGTTGGAGAGATTGCTCATAAAGATACCTCAATCATTATTAACGATATGGAGATAGGTGACATTTCCCGGAAACTGTATGATGAGATAACCGGAATCCAATGCGGTAATAAGGCGGATAAGTTTGGCTGGAGGTATTTGGTATAACCCAATTGCAATATACCGTGCAAGTCCACTGCAGATTACCTTAATATTCACTATTCTGTAGTAAATAAATTGATAAAAAGCCAATCCTGCAATGCAAGAAGTAAGCCTTGAGCCCGCTGCGGTTTGCCAAATTAAAAAACAGGAGGAGAAGTTGTTTACTAATATTGATGATATAACCATAGAGTATACGGAAGACGATGTTTTGCTTGTTAAAGAGCTGGATAAGGCGGTGCTGTCAAGGGGGGCATGGACGACTATTATCTTTAAATATCAGCAGTGGGAACCTAAAAAAGAGGCTTATAGCGATGACAGATA
>JALXFI010000274.1:998-1765 GCA_027069035.1 bacterium | reverse complement strand
AATATATCCTGTCTGATTATACAGGCTTGATGCCTTCTGGAATTTTGTGAATAGATTCCGTAATTGGTTCTTTGATATGTGAGGGTCTTTTCTGACCTCTATCCTGGCCTCAGAATGTTCAAAGGTTACACCTCCCACACAGCCAGAGGTGATGGTGCTGCCTTCAAGTGATACCTCACCCTCTGCCGGGATATCAACAACAATCTCCTCTCCGTACTCTATAGACATGCGTTCAGCACAGAAACTGCCCTTGATCAGCCCTTCTGTCATAAAGAATCCTACAACGAGTTCTCTTATCATGACAGGAGAACAGAATAGTTTTATAACATCCACACCATTGACCTTTATCCTCAGACGCTTTTCTGATGCTACAATATCGTCAAACTCTTCAATACCATTATCAGAAACCTTTATTATTTTCAAAGGAACAGTTGCTTTCATGGTTTTCTATGCCCAGGTCCAGTAATATAGAGAACTTGACTATTCCATACCACTCTTCTGTTCTCCTATACCTTCTTTATATCACCGTAAAGATATACCCTGTTTCTACCCATCTTTTTTGCATAATAGAGCGCCTCATCGGCCATCTTTATAAGTTCTGTTTTGTCCATTGAATCTCCTGGATAACATGAAATCCCTACACTGATAGTAATCCTGGCCTTTTCATTTTCGTTTACAAAGAAAGAATAATTCTCCACGAGTTTTCTCAATCGTTCACCAACCATCAGGGCATCATTGCATTCTGTCTCAGGCAGTATTATGATGAA
>JALXFI010000274.1:0-988 GCA_027069035.1 bacterium | reverse complement strand
ATGAACTCTTCACCACCGTATCGGGCAGGGAAATCGATGTTTCTGAGATTGCCTTTTATCAGTCGGGCTACGGTTTTCAAAACCTCGTCACCTGTTTGATGGCCATAGGTGTCATTGAAACGCTTGAAATGATCAATATCAATCATCATGATAAAGAGTTTTCTCTTGTAACGTTTTGCCCTGATTAACTCCTCATCGAGCCGTTCCTGGAACATCCTGTGATTGTACAGACCTGTCAATCCATCTGTGGTGGCAAGCCTTGCAAGCTCATACTGAAGGGATATGGTCTGGAATGCCTGAAAGCTGAAACTGAAGATGCTATCCTCATCCTCCTGTGTAAAACCACCTTCCTTATTAAATAGAATCAGTATACATTTCAGATCTCCTGTGGAGCCCACCGGGACAAGAATCATATTCTTTAAATATGATTCATTGTTGAGCTTGATCTGCAGGTTATTATCTCTCTTTATCTGAAGCAGATCTATGTTTGTATTCAAAGCATCATTTTTAAAGATAAAATCATCAAGCAAATCTCTGCTGAGAGTTTTATCGGTGCTATAAAATCTTATACCACTACCTTCCTCTATCATATACAGTGCAGAATATTTGGCTTTCAGGAGATCCCTTGACCGTTCTGCAAATCTGATTAAAATGCTATCAATCTCAACTTCAGATGAAATAAACCCCATAAATTCATTTAATATTGCAAGTTCCCTTACCACTCGTTGTTCTTTCTTAACAGCATGTTCAAGTGCTTCAATCTTTTCTTTCAGTCCTTCAGCCATTTTATTAAGATTATCTGCAAGGGTTTCAATTTCATCACCTGTTTTAATAGTTATTCTTCTGTCAAGGTCTCCACCTGCAAGATATGTGCTTTCGTCTGTTACGATCTTTAGTGGCTTGATTATCCTTTTGGATATTATCCTGTTGATAGTAAATGCAATAATCAGCAGAGATAACAAAAGGACAATATATGCAGGAAAGATCC
>JALXFI010000273.1 GCA_027069035.1 bacterium | reverse complement strand
CCTTTAATACGATGAAGAAAAACCCAATAAACATTTCGTATCGAGCAGGCAGGTATATCCAGCAATCAAGCAGCTATAAAGCCTTTATCCCCTCACCTTTGCCTCCTGATCCACCACCGTTGATGGATAATAAGATGATGTCTCTTGTATCAAGGGCTGACCGGGCGCTGGGCAGACTTGATGGTTCCATACAGACCCTTCCAGATGCCAACCTCTTTGTTTTCATGTATGTGCGTAAGGAGGCTGTGCTTTCCAGTCAGATAGAGGGTACGCAGAGTTCCTTGGATGATGTGCTTGAGGCTGAAGCCAGAATATTCCACAAGCGACACCCTTCTGATGTAGAAGAGGTTATAAACTATATACATGCCCTTAATTACGGGATAAAACGGTTGGAGAACCTCCCTGTTTCTGTTCGTCTTCTGCGAGAGATACATAAACTATTACTCAAAGGGGTTAGAGGTGCAGAACGCCAGCCTGGAGAACTGAGAACAAGCCAGAACTGGATTGGTCCTGCGGGAAGTCTAATCTCAGATGCTGTATTTGTACCGCCACCTCCCCAAGAAGTGCCACAAACCCTTTCTGAACTTGAAAGGTTTATTCACAGTAACACCCCTGATATGCCGGCTTTGATAAAGATAGGGCTGGCTCATGCACAATTTGAAACAATCCATCCTTTCCTTGATGGTAATGGACGGATCGGAAGACTTCTCATTACACTGCTTCTGTGTGACCGGGAGGTTCTGCAGAAGCCTGTACTCTATATCTCTCATTATTTTAAAAAACAAAGAGAGACATATTATGAATTGCTGCAGTCAGTCAGAGACAAGGGAGACTGGGAGGGATGGCTTAAGTTCTTTCTTACAGCGGTGACTGAGGTTGCATCGGCTGCTACGGAGACGGCAAGACGTATTGTAACTCTAAGGGAGAGAGACCGTTCACGAATTGTTAGCAGTTTTGGCAGATCCACAGCTAATGGTCTGAAAGTGCTGGAATCTCTGTATTCAAAGCCGATTATCAGTATAAACGATATAGTTGAACTTACCGGGCTTAGTTTTACCGCAGCAAGTCAGTTAATGTTCCGATTTCTGAAACATGACATTCTTAAGGAGTACACAGGCCAGAAACGCAACAGGCTGTTCAGATATGAAGAGTATATAACAATATTTAAAGATAATTAATCTGCTGAATATGAAATTCCAGGACATCTCACCCAAAATCGCAAACAACTCTGGCTTCAAAAACCTGAAGGAGATAAAAGAGGCAGGATACAGGATTGTCAAAGAACGGCCTGCCTGCCGCGACGGATACGGCGCAGGCAGGGACGGAGACAGATACTTCCTTGCCGGAGAGGAAGACCTGAAACCCCTGCTTGTCAGACTTGGAGATGTGGCAGAGGTGAGACGTGGGTTTACAACTGGCTGTAACGAATTTTTTTATCTTCCAAGCAAGCACTTTGATATTAAAAAAGATGGAAAGTATTATGAACTTATACCTAAATATGAGGGGCTGCCGAGGGGGATAAAAATTGAGGAAGAGTATTTGAGACCGGTGATTAAGTCATCGAGAGAATGTAAAGGGTTTCAAATAAATCCAGCCAACCTTAAACAAACGATATTTATGCCAACAACAAAATCTATTGAGAAGATGGAGGCTTACAAATATATAAGATGGGGAGAAAGTAAAGGGTTTGATAAGGTACCAACTTGCTCATCACGATTAAAATGGTGGTATCTTGGAGATAGACGAATTCCCTCAATTATTTCTTCATGTAGTGTTGCACAACTGTATAGGGCTTTTGACAATAAAGGTGTTTTTGCTGACAAACGATTATATGAAATTTACTCGAAGAATGAGGAAAAGGAACAGTTGCTATTATCTTTATGTTCAACGCTAACTTCGTTGTTTTTAGAAGTTGGTTCAAGGACTGGACTTGGTTTGGGCTTGCTGGATCTTACTGTTTATGAATTGGCAAATTGCCTAATTATTAATCTAAAATTTTTATATGGGAGACAAATTGAGAATAAAATAAGGGAAGCAAATGGCCTTATAGAACTTGGGATTGATCAAACCTTTCCCATCCGAGAACAACCCCCAAATCCCTTACCGGATAGAAAAGCCCTTGATGATATCGTGTTTGATATCCTTGGACTTACACAGGGAGAACAGAACGAGGTCTACTGGGCAGTGTGTGAACTTGTAAAGAACAGGCTCGATAAGGCAAGGAGTGTGTGAGGCATGGCTTTCCAGGGCTCAGCAATAGACAATGTTATAGACGATACTCTTAATTATTTATGGAATAAAAAACAAAATAAAGATAACTATGAATTGTTGTTGAGATCGTTTAATAAAGCCGAGTTTGTATCTTTTATAGGATCTGGGGTTTCTAAGCCTCTCGGTATTTACGACTGGGATAATTTGATTGATGATTTGCTCAAAGTAGCAAAGGAACTTGGTTTCAAAGGAACAACACCTACCAATAAAAATAAATATCCAGACTTTGCTGAGGATTTGTATAAATTTCTTAAGAGGGAAAAAAAACAATCTTTATATTTTGACACCATCACAAAAAGAATGACCCCACACCTCAACTCAACAAGTTTGACTTTAGTGTATATGGCATTATCTCTTGACGTACACCTAACTACCAATTTTGATCGATCAATTGAATATGCATACCATTTTATAGCCGATTTATCTACGTTCTTTTCATCGACAAATAAATATGAGAAACCGACTTTATATTACTTGAATGACTTAGACACCGCCGCGAATGGATCGAGAATATATTATCTCCATGGTTCTGTTAATGAAAAAATCTATATTTTGAAAAAAACTGATTATGATATGTTTTATCCAAGTGTGAGTAACCAACAACGATCTTCGGTAAGGAGACTTGAAGATTGCCTAAAATATTTTTATGAACATAAGAATATCATTTTCATAGGGTTCAGCTTTGAAGATCCTTATGTAAAAACGTTCTTTTTTGACATTGCTAAAGAGGTAGAACGAGAACGCCGTGCAACAAGTAGTTTTTATAGCCAAGGTGGTCAGGGTTGTTCCCACAGAGAAATAAAACACTTCCTTTTAATTGAAGAGGGGAATAAATTTATTGAGGAATATAATAATGAAATATTTTCTGAGTTAAAAGAGTACCATTTATATCCAGTGATTTATCAAAACAATAAGCATATTTTTTTGGAGTGTTTATTTAAGAAATTAATCGGTAAAGTAACCGAGGGCGACTTATGAACAAAAGAGAAGATTCCTTTTACAAAAAAGCAAAAAGAATAGACCAGTTATTAAGTGATAAGTTTTCCAATTCTGTAAAGACAGAAATATTTAATATTATAGCTGGTGATATTGCGACAACTGACTATTTCTTGAAAAAGGTTAAGTCAATTAAGTGGTTTGATCCTTTAAAGGCAAGTGGCTTTTTTACATCTCAAAAAGCTCCAGCTTATAAACCTGCGGATCAAGAAGGATATTTCATGATTCCTGAATGGAATGTTCTTCCATATCTTAAACGAGTTTCGGAACAGGTTGCCCAGCCAGGTAACGAAAAGTATGTCGATGAGCTACTGAAAATTATCAAGGATGTAACGGCTTATCACATCAAAAATAATAAAGTTTTAGACAACTACCGCACATGGTATTACTTTGTAAAAATACTGTTAAATCTTCCTAATGACAAGATATCCCTTGATATTATTGAATTAATCCCCATCTGGCTTGATTCAAAATTCGGCACCATACTGCAGGGAGTAGAGATTACGACAAAATTATTACCTAAATTCCTCACTGATAATCCAGAGGATATCAGGAAAGCTGAAAAGATTATTGACTATATAACAGCATTCAAACCGGTTCCGTTAAGCGAAGAGCGAGCAAAGTTGCTCGGCAAAAAAGAAGAGAATAAACTTGTAATAGACTCTCACTGGTTAAAAGAAGCCTTTAAAAAACACTCGGAGGTTATTGGAGAAAAATGCACAGTTAAAGTTGTTGAGGATTTGGCTAAGAAAATACAAAACCTGCTTAAAAGCGAAGAGAATGAGACATATTATTCTTTCTATAATGAAAGAGAACGCCATATCACCGAACCGCTGGAGATGCTTACTTTTATTCTCAAGAGGGTTCTACTTGCAAAAGCTAAGTATGATGCAGCTAATACCGGAGTAATATTGAAGCAATTTATTGAAGATAAGTATTTCTACTTTCCCCAAATGGCAATTTATATTATGGGCCAGAATATGGATAAATACAGAGACCTATGCTGGGAAATATTAAAATCAGAAAAAGGCGACCTTTTGATGGAAAAGACTTTATACTTTGGAGATGAATTAAAACACCTATTGGAAAATCTCCAGAGCTTAACAGATGAGCAAAGAAAGATACTTAACAAAAAAATAATGAAGGCTTCCAAAAAATACGATTTCAAGGAAGATGTTGAAAGATATACTGCCCTTTCTAAACAGGAAATATACAGAGCGCTTTCTCATGATGAATACTTTAAAAGACTTTATGATGAAATGAAAAAAATAACTAATGTAGATACAGAACTGCATCCGGCTGTTGGAAAAGTAGAAACAACCTCTGGACCAGGACCATCGCCTTTAAAAAAGGAAGAATTATTACCAATGAGCAATGAAAAACTTGCAGAGTATTTAACAACGTTCAAAACAAAAGATTCCTGGAGAGGACCAACAGTCGGCGGTCTTGCCGACCTTTTAGCTGAAATTGCTAAAGAGATGCCTGAGTAATTTGTAGAAGATTTAATTCCTTTTAAAGTCACTGGGTTTATTTATATTTACGAGATTATGAAGGGTATAAAAGATGCCTGGAATGAAAAGAGGATTATCAACTGGGCAAAGGTCTTTGATTTTGTAGAACTTTATATAGCCAGAGAAGAATTCTGGGAAGATAAGTTTATTGTTGAGAGGGATGAGTGGTTAGCAGGCGCAGATCATCAATGGGTTGCTGGAATAGTTGCAGAGCTTATGCAAGATGGCACAAGAGATGATTCATGGGCATTTCCTGAAGAACATTTCGAGAAAGCACAGGAGATTGTCTTTCTGTTATTAGATAATCTAAAAGCTGAGGAATATAAAGAAATAACTGACTATGTTACGTACACGTTAAATACAGCTCTTGGCAAGACAATAACCGCCCTTATCCTGCTCTCTCTAAGAAT
>JALXFI010000272.1 GCA_027069035.1 bacterium | reverse complement strand
CTTAATTGTATCCCCAAAAACAAGCACAAGGGCGTGCGGCATGGTTCCGACGGGTTCGGTATGTATCAATTCAGCGCTTATTACAACAGCTACCCCATCACAGCCGCCGATGTAAGCAGCCCTTTCAATCATAGGAGCGATTACGGGATGCATCCTTCGTGCCCCGAAACTTACCATTGTACGGTCTCCACAGGCAATTCTGCATCGCGCCGCCTTTGTGGCAATGCCCGAGGCCTGACATATAAACCCAAGCATGGCCGTTTCAAATACTGCGAAATCAGTATATTTGCCCTCGATTTCAAGAACAGGCTGGAGCGGCCTGAATACAGTTCCCTCATACATTGCTCTTATGGTGACCGGTTTCCCCTGCATAAGTTGCGATACCTCTTCTATCCCTGCCAGCACGGCCCAGTTCCAGTCTTCTGGAAGTTTTTTTACAATAAACTCCGCTTTAACCCTTTTATCCACTCCCATTGACCTTAATATCTCTACCGTACGGGCAAAGTAGACGTCCGTAAGTCTTCCCGACCGGATATCGTCTTTATCTGCTGTATGAAACATAAAGGCCTCCCCTTTGAACAAGTGAACGAAGAGAGTTTGTTTACTTATTTATAAGAAAATTTTCAATAAGGGGAACGAGTTCTCTTCCCCTTTCTTCCTGCACGTAATGTCCGGTGTTGTACAGCTTTACGGTCTTACATTTCTTAAACAGTTTCATCCATTGATGAAGCTCCTTTTCACGGAGCGCCGCATCCTTCATGCCCCATATTAAAAGGGTCTCCTTGTCCGCTATCTTTTCTCTTTGTCTCCACAAAGATTCCAACCAGTTGGTTGAACCTATTATCTGTTTTAAAAAAATCTGTGAGCCTCTTCTCCACCGAGGATTTTTCTGAGGTATTGCATAATGTTTATGGACAAGTTCAGTAAACCTTGATTTATCTACAAAGACTGTCTTCATAAGAACCTTTATAAAGAGATTAAACCGCCCTATCAGGAGCCTGCCCAGGGGCCCGCCCAAAACCTTGCTGAAAGTCCTGAAATGAGGGTCGTCTGCCACAGGCCACATCCAGCTATTCATAATAACGAGTTTTTCTATATTCTCAGGATTTTTCAATGCGCAGGAAAGCCCAATCGGCACACCCCAGTCCTGGCCGATTATCGTTAGGTCCTTTAGCTTTAATGAGTCAATTAATATGTTTATGTTTTTTGCATGTTCTTTAGGCAGGTATGACCAATCAAAGGGTTTATCCGAGAGGCCGAATCCCAGGAGATCAACAGCGATGCAGCGGCGAGTTTTTGAAAGCCCTTTTATAATGTGACGGTAAAGGAAAGACCATGTCGGATTGCCGTGTATCATAAGAACCGGCTTGCCTTCTCCCTCATCGATGTAATGCATCCTTCCTGCATCAAGATCAAAGAATCTTGATCTGAAAGGATATTCTTCCCTTTGTATCCATGTATGATCCTTCATTGTATCCATCTGTCCATATCCTATACCATAAGGCCGTTATCGGCAAAACTGAAATATCGGTTGTCGCCTATTATAATATGATCAAAAACGTTTATTTGCATAACCTTTCCGGCACTTGAAAGTTTTTTTGTTATTTCACGGTCACTTTCAGAAGGTTCAGGACTTCCTGACGGGTGGTTATGAACAAATATAAGGCCTGTCGCATGATTTTTTAAGGCACGTTTTATTACCTCTCTTGGATATACTGCCGAGGTATTTATTGTGCCTTGGAAGAGATCTTCCACCTCGATTATCCTGTTTTTCCCATCTAAGAATATGACCTTGAAGACCTCCTTTTTAAGATCACGCATGGAGTGATAAAGATAGTCAAAGACCTCTCCTGATGATCTTATATGGGATTTTTCAAGGATCTTCTCTTTTAGGAAGAGCCTTGCCACCTCCTGAACCAGTTTTAGACCAAATGCGTTGTTAGGGCCTATTCCATGCACCTCAACAAGCTCGTCGATCGAGGCGCAAAGCACACCTCTCAATGTCTTAAATCTTTTTATAGCCTCCTTTGCGGGTTGTTTACAGTCTTTTCTCGGGGTTCCAAGCGTAAGCAAAAGTTCCACTATCTCATAATCATGAAACCCGTCAAGACCGACCCGTATAAATTTGTCCCTTAGCCTTTTTCTGTGTCCCGCATCCTTTTGCTCCATAGACTCACTTACAATCCTTCCTTAAAGGTATAGATATCGGGCAGGTTTCTGTATCTTTCATTAAGATCAAATCAATTACAACCCTATTCCATCGATTGAGCTCTTACAGCATGGGCATTTGGAATCTTTGATATGGTTTTTCATTACATAAAAACCGGTTCTTTCTATAAGGAGTTTTCCGCAGCTATGGCAATAGGTATTTTCTCCGGAATTGCCCGGCATATTGCCTGTATATACATATTTAAGCCCCTCGTCTAAGCCGATCCGTCTTGCCCTTTCTACAGTGGAAAGAGGTGTCCCCGACAGATTGCTCAACTTGTAAACAGGATAAAAGGCGCTTATATGCCATGGTGTTGAGGGGTCGGTTTCTTTTATCCAGCGTGCAATGGAAAGGAGTTCTTCATCTTTGTCGTTCATGGTCGGGATAATAAGAGTGGTGATCTCAACCCAGATGCCCATATCCTTCATGAGCCTTATGGAGTCAAGAACGGGCGCAAGTCGTGCTCCGCACACCCTTCTGTAGAATTTGTCATTAAAGGATTTAAGGTCTGCATTTACTCCATGTAAATAAGGTTTTATTGTCTTAAGCGCTTCTTTCGTCATGTATCCGTTGGTTACAAAAACATTTTTTATTCCTTTGGCATCTGCAAGCCTGGCTGTGTCATAGGCGTACTCCATAAATATGGTGGGTTCGGTGTAAGTATAGGCAATGCTTGAACATCTTGTCTTTATCGCATCCGCAACGATCTCTTCGGGAGTTGTTTCTGGACAGGTAAAATCAAGCCCTGTCTTTGAAACCTGAGATATTTGATAGTTCTGGCAATGAAGACACCTGAAGTTGCATCCGGGCGTTGCTATGGAATAGGCCATGGATGCAGGATAAAAGTGAAAAAGCGGTTTCTTCTCAATTGGGTCCACAGCTCTTGATATCACCTTGCCGTATGTATGGGTATAGAGCCTTCCGTTTAAGTTTTCTCTTACCCCGCATATACCCTTGCGATTATTCAGGATTTTACATCTATGGGCACACAGAAAACACCTTACACAACCGTCTTCTATCTTTTTATAAAAACGCGCCTCGATCATCTTTTAAGTTTAATCTTTTTTTTCTTAAATTTTTTCATTAAAATACGCACCTCCCTTTAATTCGCAGCGGCTCAGATATTCTGGATTGAACAAAGTCGGCATGTGTTTCTTGAGCTTAAAAAGAGAGGTTCAGGAGGCTCTGTCATCTTTTTTGAACCGTCCCTTTAGTTGTATAATTGCTTGAGGGAGGTTTGACTTTTCAACCTCTTTCGGCGAGACCCTGTGGGGCTGAAACGGGCCGTGTCTTCTTAAATACTCTGCTGCGATATTGGCCTTTTTTCTTGTTTCATCAAAACTTGGGTCATCAAACATGTCATGAGGACCGATGAGCCTTCCTGCTGCAAGCTGAAAACCCGCTGCAATAAGCCTTGGAGGACCGTCAAAGCGTGAGGGACTTGCCTCATAAAAGGGCACAGGCATAAGAGGCCCGTTATGTATTCCTCCCATCCACCCCCTCACCATGTACGGAAAGCTGAACGCTTCCAAGGCCTCGCCTACTGTAGGCATGCCGGTTTGACAGCGCACAACAAGCACAGGGGCGTTGTTTTCTATAACCTCCCCGTTTGATCGAATGGGTTTGTGCGTAGAGGCGGCGGCCGAGATTTGGCCGTCAATCTTTCTATAAACCGAGCAGACGGCATATCTTTCGGATATGCCTATAAAGGCAAGAAGGCCGTATATCTCTTCGGGACATTTAAAGCTTCCTATACCGCCATTTTTAATATCCATTACATCAAAGGTAAATCCTTTATTCATATGATCGTCAAACAAGAGGTTCGGCGTATTGAACGGGTCTGTAAATATTTTAAATAATGGCAGATTCCATGCGCCGGAAGATGTCTTATCCGCCATAAATATCACTATCGGTTCACTCTTGATTCCGCTGCATTCTATCTCTGTCAATCCTTGCCCCCTTTTAAGCAGGTCGTCAAGAGACGAACCTTTTAAGAAATTTTCACCATTTGTGGTTGTGTTTATTTTAAGCTCTTCGGCTGTCTTTATTGTTGTCGTAAAGATCTTGTATGCAAGTTCAAGTATAAAATCACTATCGGCGCCGTTTTTATGGGTTGTAATAAGTTCCAGATTGACACCGCATCTTAATATGTGAAAATCTTTTATTATGGACTTTTCTTTTGTCTGTATCAGCTCTTCTTTGACAGCATCAAGAAAGGCAGGGTGTATGTATGTCTGGCCGCAATAAAGGCTCAGGTCTGTCTTTATCACACTGAGTATAATATTTTCTCTATCCAAAAGCGGATTCCTCTTTATACGGGTGAATGAGTTTTTTGCACCGGGCGGGTGACTGATAAAAAAATTATATCATAAGCCTTATGTATGTCAAATTTATGGGTATAAGAAAACCGCAAATTCTTCCCTTTTTATGAAAATAACTTGATTTTTGGTTATTATGATGTAGAATGTAAAAATATTTGGAGTTTGTTAAAAAACAACGATTTTGGTTTATATGATTTTGGAGTCCCTGTAAAGAAAAGACTATAATCCAAGGAGCAGCGCCATGATTATACAATGTGACCAGTGTCATACGAGATTTAAGATAGACGATTCAAAGGTTACTGAAAAGGGAGTGAAGGTTCGATGCAAGAAGTGCCGGAATATATTTAGCGTTAAAAAACCTGTTGAAGAGAAGGCCCAGGAGTCGTTTGAGGACCTGCATATCGATGAAGACCTTTTCCCTTCCGAAGAGGATTTAAAAGAAAGTGGGCAGCCAAAAAGAGAAAAGGAAGAAGAGCTTTCACTAAGCGAAGAGACGGCAGGCGGGACATCTAAAGAAGAGGAGGCCTCTAAAGGGGCCGAAGAGGAAACCCTTTTAACGGGCGGAGAGGAGGAGGAAGAAGAGACAGGTTCGGCAGGATTTGATATTGGAGGCGATGATTTCCAGTTTTCTTTTGAATCCGATGAAGAAGCGGAATCTCTC
>JALXFI010000271.1 GCA_027069035.1 bacterium | reverse complement strand
GGGAAAACCTTAAACTCATTGAGAAAGAGCTTGGGATTAATATAGGTGTTAGAGGCAATCTTGCTATAATTCAGGGTGAGAATGGTCAGGTTCAGACCGCACAAAAGGTTTTGAGTCAGTTGTATGATATAGTCAAGGCGGGGCATGCCCTTGGCGCAAACGATGTTAAACATGCTATAAGAATGGTTGTAAATGACAGTAAAGCGCTTCTTAAAGATGTATTTGTTGATAACGGCATATATATTTCTTTCAGAAAAAAACTTATTACGCCGAAAAGTATAAATCAGAAGCTTTATGTCGAGGCAATGAGACATTATGACCTTGTATTCGGCATAGGCCCGGCAGGCACAGGAAAGACTTATCTTGCTATGGCTATGGCTGTTGCCGCTTTGTCTAATAAGGAAGTGGAGAGGATTATACTGACCCGTCCCGCAGTAGAGGCCGGAGAGAGACTTGGTTTTCTGCCGGGCGATATGATTGAGAAGGTAAACCCTTATTTAAGGCCCCTATATGATGCGCTTCATGATATGATGAATATTGAAAGGGCTCAAAGGTTTGTAGAGAGCGGTGTTATAGAGGTTGCCCCGCTTGCATTTATGAGGGGCAGAACACTTAATGATTCCTTTGTTATTCTTGACGAGGCCCAGAACACAACATCTGAGCAGATGAAAATGTTTTTGACAAGATTGGG
This sequence comes from bacterium, assembly GCA_027069035.1. Taxonomy (GTDB): domain Bacteria; phylum Desulfobacterota; class GWC2-55-46; order S146-80; family JALXFI01; genus JALXFI01. Next base: position 1,077 of record JALXFI010000271.1, on the reverse strand, counting down.
GTTTAGCTCAAAGGCTGTAATTACCGGTGATATAACTCAGATAGACCTGCCGGCTCAAAAAACATCCGGTCTTGTTGAAGCGCAGGGGATTCTTAATGATATCAATGATATTAAATTTGTTTATTTTACCGATATGGATGTGGTAAGACATTCACTGGTGCAGGAGATTATTAAGGCATATGAGAAGAAGGGATATGGGGAGAGTGGTTTAGAAAATACCGATCGACAGACATAAACCTTGTTATCAAACAAAGAGGTAAAATGGCTATAATAAAAGGGAAAAAGGGGAAAGGCAAAAAGGCTGACCCTAAGTGGCAAAAAAATACTCCTCCGCAGGGGTTTAAAAAGAAGATTAGTGAAGCAGGGGAGAGTGGTTTAAGCAGTACATGGGAGAGGGTGCTGACTTTTCAAAAGTGGATTTTCGCTTTGATTACAGGTGTTATAATCATGCTCTTGCTTTCCCCTGATATTCAGTTCTTTTCCCAGAGGTACAATGTAGGCGATATAGCCCTCCACAACATCAAAGCCACTCAAGATCTTCTTATAGAAGATACCATATCTACTGAGAAAAAGCGTGAAGAGGCACAAAAAAGCATAAAGTCAATATATGACCTTGATCGTATGGTATTGCCAAAACTGGAAATAAGGCTGAGGAATGCGTTTTTTTCTATTCGTAAATTTTATTCATCTTTGGGAGGCGTTGCAGGGATAGAGAAGAAGAAAAGAGAGATAATTGTAAAAAACAAAGCAAAGAAACGCTTGAAAAAAGAAGGGAACTCCCTTTCTCAAACGTCTCAATTGGATGCTGAAACGTTCCTTGCAAACCTCAAGGCTGAAAAAGAAAAGTTTTATGAAAATATTGGTGTTACGCTTATCGACAGGGAATTTAAGATACTTGAGAAATCCGAGTTCGATATGTCTTTTGTGGATAATATCGTTAAATGGGTCAGGCCGTTTTTCGATGCAGGCCTTGTGGCTGACAAGGAACTCTTATCATTAGACAGAGAAAAAGGCATTATTATACGGGATCTCAAAACAAAAGATGAGAAGATACTTGCCAATATAAATACCTTGTAT
>JALXFI010000270.1:4410-5202 GCA_027069035.1 bacterium | reverse complement strand
CCGTGTTTCTTTAAAACCTTTCTTGACAATACGCCTATATCTGGTATATTCTCGGTATAATTAAATAAGGTGTTTCATGAAGATTGCCGCAATTATCCCTGCCCGTTTTGGTTCGACACGTTTCCATGGGAAACCCCTCGCTGTTATAGACGGAAAACCTATGATCCGGCATGTATATGAAAACACAAAAAGATGCGATTTGCTGGACAGGGTCATAGTGGCAACGGATCACAAAAAAGTCTTTGACATTGTGGCGGAGTTTGGAGGCGAGGCATTTATTACCTCTCCCGCTCATCCAAGCGGCACGGATCGTCTGGTTGAGGTTGCTGCAAGGATTGATGCCGATATTATTGTTAATGTCCAGGGGGATGAGCCCCTTATAGAGCCGGACATGCTTAAATCCGGGCTTGAACCTTTTTTTGAGGATGAAAGGCTTAAGGTCTCAACTCTTGCATATAAGATAAAAGACGAAGGCGATATCTTCTCCCCCGATGTTGTAAAGGTTGTCTTTAATGGCAGCGGTTATGCCCTTTATTTCTCGCGTTCTCCGGTGCCATACTTAAGAAAGAAAGGCGTTTTGCCTTATTATAAACATTTAGGCGTTTATTTTTACAGGAAGGATTTTCTTTTAGAGTTTTCAAGATGGGAGCCGGCTCCTTTAGAGCTTGCAGAGGGTCTGGAGCAGCTTAGGATGCTTGAACATGGTGTAAAAATAAAGGTGCTTATTACAGAGCGAGATACTGTTGGTGTGGATACTCCCGCAGATATTGCAAGGGTGGAAGAGATTATGAG
>JALXFI010000270.1:0-4400 GCA_027069035.1 bacterium | reverse complement strand
GTAAAAGGCTTGGAGTTGTTTAAAATTTAAATCTATTCTATGGAGAGCATAAATCTATGTCAAAAACAAAGTTTATCTTTATAACAGGCGGCGTTTTATCATCCCTTGGAAAAGGTATCGCCTCGGCCTCGATAGGGGCGCTTCTTGAATGCAGGGGCTTAACGGTTAACATACTGAAATTTGACCCCTATATAAATGTTGACCCTGGCACCATGAGCCCTTTTCAGCATGGGGAGGTCTTTGTAACGGATGACGGCACCGAGACGGACCTTGATCTTGGCCACTATGAGCGTTTTACCTCTACAAGGATGGGAAGGGTAAACAATTATACAACCGGTCAGATATATGATGAAGTCATAAACAAGGAGAGAAGGGGCGAGTATCTGGGTAAGACCGTTCAGGTGATACCTCATATAACGGATGAGATAAAGGCAAAGGTCCTTGAAATGGCAGGTGGATACGATGTTGCCATCATAGAGATAGGCGGTACGGTTGGTGATATAGAAAGCCTGCCTTTTCTTGAAGCCATCCGGCAGTTCCGCTTTGATGTGGGCAAGGAAAATGCTATGTATCTGCACCTTACGCTTGTCCCATATGTAGCTACAGCGGGAGAGCTTAAGTCAAAACCTACCCAGCACAGCGTGAAGGAATTGCGTGAGATAGGCATTCAGCCGGATATCCTTCTTTGCAGGACAGACCGTTACCTTTCGGATGACCTGAAATCGAAGATAGCGCTTTTCTGTAATATGGATAAGGATTCGGTTATAACGGCAAAGGATGTGGGGTGTATTTACGAGGTTCCGATTGTCTTACATAAAGAGAAGCTTGATGAAAAGATCGTAAAGTTTCTTAACATATGGACAGGCTCCCCGAAACTTAATAAATGGGAGCGGATAGTAAAAAAATTCAAGAACCCCAGACATCATACAAAGATAGCAATCGTTGGCAAATATGTTGATTTCCAGGAGTCATATAAGAGCCTTATTGAAGCATTAAAGCACGGCAGCATTGCAAACGATTGCAGGATAGAGATAGAATATGTTGACTCAGAAGATCTGGAGAAAAAGGATGTCAAGGATTTCCTTAAAGGTGTAAACGGCGTGCTTGTCCCCGGTGGATTTGGCAAGAGAGGGGTGGAAGGTAAGATATCCGCTATAAGGTATGCAAGGGTTAACGGCATACCTTTTTTTGGGATATGTCTCGGTATGCAGCTTGCCGTAGTAGAGGTTGCAAGGGATGTTGCTTCCCTTATCAAGGCAAACAGCAGGGAATTTGATGAAGATGCGGAGCATATGGTCATTGACCTTATGTATGACCAGAAGGGGTTGGAGATAAAGGGCGGAACAATGAGGTTGGGGGCTTATCCCTGCATCCTTAGAAAGGGCACGCTTGCCCATAAGGTATACGGCAAACTGGAGATATCGGAAAGGCACCGTCACAGATACGAGTTCAATAATGAGTACAGAGAGGCATTGGAAAGAGGAGGCCTTGTCTTAAGTGGTCTTTCCCCTGACGGCAAACTGGTGGAGATGGTGGAGCTTAAAGGCCATCCATGGTTTCTTGGATGCCAGTTTCATCCTGAGTTTAAGTCCCGTCCGCTTGTGCCACATCCTCTGTTCAAAGAATTTGTAAAGGCATCGCTTGGTTATTCAAGGAAAAAACCGACAGGGGCTAAGGTAAAGAGAGAGATCAAAAAGCCAAAAACTCTTGCAAATGTCTTATGAAAAAAGTAAAAATACAGGATCTGTCTATAGGAAGTGATGAGCCATTCCTCCTTATCGCAGGCCCATGTGTTATTGAAGAGCCTGAATCTGCCTTTTCTTTGGCAAAAAGGCTTAAAGAGATCACATCTTCTTTAAAAATATCTTTTATATTTAAAGCATCATACGATAAAGCCAACAGGACATCTGTGGAGTCGTTCAGGGGACATGGGATTGGAGAAGGTCTTAATGTATTGAAGGAGATAAAGAAACGGCATTCAGTGCCTGTTATAACGGATGTCCATTGCTGCAATGATATTGAGAAGGTGGCTGAAGTTGTGGATGTGCTTCAAATACCGGCATTCTTATGCAGGCAGACCGACCTTATTGTCGAAGCGGGCAAGACCGGCAGGGCGGTTAATATCAAAAAAGGACAGTTTCTTGCGCCGTGGGATGTAAAAAACATCATAAAGAAGGTGCTTTCAACGGGCAATAAAAATATACTGCTAACCGAAAGGGGTGTGTCTTTTGGTTACAATAACCTTGTAGTCGATTTCAGGGCATTCCCGTTGATGCGCTCTTTTGGATACCCTGTTATCTTTGATGTAACGCACTCGTTGCAGCTTCCCGGGGGAAAGGGCGACTCTTCCGGCGGCGAGAGCGATTTTATACCGCACCTTGCAAGGGGCGCTGTTGCTGCCGGCATCGATGGGCTCTTTATGGAGGTGCACCATTCCCCTGAGGATGCATTGTGTGACGGCCCCAATTCCTTTCCGTTAAACAACCTTCCGGCATTGCTAAATCAATTAAAAGAAGTGGATGACGTCATAAGGTCTCATAACTTGTAAAGGCTAAACATAAAACTGGAAAAGCTTTAATAAAAGAATCATGTTTTTTTAAATACCTTTGTTTTTGTTTGTAATTTTGACAGGAAAGTGGTAATTTCCGCTTATATGGAGAGTATGAAATAAAAACTTGTAACCTTAATCAAAACTTTACTGTGAATAATAGAACCAACGAAAACACTTATATTAAGGCAGCTAAAGATGTGCTTAAGATTGAAGCCGAAGCGATACAATCGTTGATTGACAGGCTTGACAATAATTTTCTTGATGCCATAGATATCATAATCGCTTCAACAGGCAAAGTGGTGGTCACCGGGATTGGAAAGTCAGGGCTTATAGCCAAAAAGATTGCTTCCACATTTGCCAGCACAGGCACGCCTTCCCTCTTCCTTCACCCTGCCGAAGGGGTGCACGGAGACCTTGGCGTTCTTGTAAAGGATGATGTCTTAATAGCGCTTTCAAACAGCGGAGAGACCAATGAATTGTTAAGTATGCTGCCCCTTGTAAAACGTATGGGCATTAAGCTTATATCGATTACCGGCAATGTAAAATCCACGTTGGCAAAGGCCGGGGATGTGGTTATAGACCTAAGGATAAAGGAGGAGGCCTGCCCCCTTGGACTTGCCCCGACTGCAAGCACAACCGCAGCCCTTGCAATGGGTGATGCATTGGCGGTTTCTCTGCTTTTAAAACGCGGTTTTAAAGAAGAAGACTTTGCATTGCTTCACCCTGCGGGAAGTCTTGGAAGAAGGCTTTTGAGGGTAAGCGACCTTATGCATACAGGGGACGGACTTCCGCTTGTAACGGTGAATACATCCGTAAGGGATGCGATATTGGAGATAACCTCCAAGAGGCTTGGGCTTACCGGTGTGGTGGACAGGCAAGGAAAGCTTGAGGGCGTTATTACAGATGGTGATCTTAGAAGGGCGCTCGAGTCGGGCAATGATGTCCTGACAAAGCAGGTTGTTGATGTGATGACCCATACCCCAAAGACTATACAGAAGGATGCCCTTGCGGCAAAGGCATTGAAGTTGATGGAGACGTACTCCATTACTGCGCTTTTTGTCCACAACGGCAAGGAGGCCGGAAAACCGATAGGCATCCTTCATATTCATGATTTATTAAAGGCAGGGGTTGTATGAGCAAGCAAACGGCTTCAAATATTAACGCCTTGTGTAGAGAAAAGATTAAAAGGATAAAGATTCTTTTACTTGATGTTGACGGTGTTTTGACAGACGGCAGGATCATACTTGATGATAGCGGAAAAGAGACAAAGTCGTTTGATGTGAAGGACGGACATGGCATTAAACTTATCTTACGCTCAGGCATAAGGGTTGGGTTTATAACATCAAGGAGATCGGCCGTTGTATCAAAAAGGGCCGGTGAACTTGGCATAGAATATGTTTATCAGGGGGCGATAAATAAACTTGAGGCATTTGACGATATTATCAAAAAAAATCATTTTAAGGAGGCGGATGCCGCTTTTATAGGGGACGACCTTGTGGATATACCTGTCTTAAAAAGGGCCGGTTTTGCGGCGTGTGTTTCCGATGCGGTTGATGAGGTGAAAGAGGTGGCGGATTATATAGCTTCTAATCCGGGCGGACGCGGGGCGGTAAGGGAGGTGTGTGACTTTATATTGAAGGCGCAGGACAAATGGAGTGAGGTTACAAAAAGATATTTTATTTAGTGCCTATCCGGAAACTTATATAGGCATTAAATATGTTTTCAATTCGGAAAGGTCGGAACGACTCGTGCCGAGAGGAGTTTTTTGCAAGGTCAAGGAAGCCAATGTATTCTACGGGTTTGAGCGGAGGCATACTTTTAGTATGCTGCACAAACAAACCTGTAAATT
>JALXFI010000269.1 GCA_027069035.1 bacterium | reverse complement strand
TATAATATCCCCGATAAATAATACCTTTAATTCAGACATCTCCACCACTAATATAACTAACCCGTGAAAAACCGAGACTCAACTCAACACCTTTATAACACACCGCAACTAAAATCATAACCATTTTATTTTATGACTATTGAGTTAACTCAATAACCACTTTTCATTTTGCATAATCAACCGCCCGGGTCTCCCTTACCACAGTAACCTTTATCTGCCCGGGATAAGTAAGTTCCTGTTCAACCTTTTTGGCAATATCTTTACTAAGGACAACTATCTCATTATCGTTTATCTTTCTGCCCTCAACAATAACCCTGAGCTCTCTGCCTGCCTGTATGGCATAGGCCTTACTCACCCCTTTAAAAGAAGAGGCGATCTTTTCCAAACCTTCTATCCTCTTCACATAGGTCTCCCACATCTCTCTTCTTGCACCCGGTCTTGCGGCTGAAAGGGCATCGGCGGCCTGAACGATCACACCGAGAACGGAATCGGGTTTGTCATCATGATGTGTGGCAACGGCAGAGATAATCTTACCGGATTCACCATGTTTTCTAAGCACATCTACACCTATGGCGGCATGGGCGCCTTCCACCTCGTGGTCCATTGCCTTACCTATATCATGCAAGAGTCCGGCGCGTTTTGCCTGCTTCTCGTTAATCCCGATCTCCGCGGCCATGATACCGCTTAAAAAAGCAACCTCCAGGGAATGTACATAACAATTCTGCCCATAACTCGTTCTAAACTTAAGTTTTCCTATGAGTTTCACAAGTTCCGGATGCAAATTATGTATACCCACATCAAAGGCGGCCTGCTCACCTGCCTCTTTTATATCGTTGTTTATTTCTTTTTCAACCTTCTCAACGATCTCTTCAATCCTTGCAGGGTGAATCCTGCCGTCAACGATCAGTCTCTCAAGAGAAACCTTGGCCACCTCTCTTCTGACCGGATTCATGCTGGAGATAATAACCGCTTCAGGGGTATCGTCAATAATCAAATCTATCCCTGTAGCGGCTTCAATCGCCCTGATATTCCTGCCTTCTCTACCTATGATCCTGCCCTTCATTTCATCATTAGGCAGATTGACCACACTTACGGTTCTCTCCGTTACATAATCTCCGGCATACCTCTGTATGGCATAAGAGATTATCTCTTTTGCCTTTTTATCCGCAGTCTCCCTTGCTTCCTCCTCTATGCTTTTTATTATCTTTACGGCCTCAAGCTTTGCCTCCTCCTCCATAAATCTTATCAGCTCTTTCTTTGCATCCTCAGAGGAAATGCCGGATATCTCCTCCAATCTCCTCTTCTCTTCTTCAAGAAGTCCTTTATAAACCTCTTCCTTGTCCATAATCTCTTTTTCTTTGCCGGAAAGTTCCCTCTCCCTTTTTAAAATATCCATTTCCTTCTTATCAAGAAGATCTATTTTGTTGCCAATATTTTCTTCTTTTTGGGCAAGTCTTGATTCCAGTTTATCAAGTTCGTTCTTCTTTGCTCTGATCTCCCTTTCAAACTGCTGCTGATTATTATAGGCCTGATCACGAGCCTGAATACTTGCTTCTCTCTTTATGTTCTCCGCCTCTTTTCTGGCATCACGCAAACTCTTTTCAATTTCTTCATTCTTCGCATGGAGAGATTTCTCAGAGAAAAATTTTCTTACAAGAAAACCCCCAATAGCGCTTATTAAGGCTATAATTACCAATATAACAATAAAGACCAGATCCATATAAGACACCTCCTCTTCTTCGGCTTTACCCTTTTTATCTAAATCTAAACACCTGACTCTCTGTAAATATAATATCTATCTTAACATCGTGAGGTTCACACGGGATGTTCTGCTTAACCTGCATATCATAGGCAAAACCAATCGTAATACAAGAACGCCTACATGCAGGTAGTGTCATATCGTAATATCCCTTGCCATAACCTATTCTGTTTCCGGAAAGGTCAAAGGCAATCCCGGGAACGATTATAATATCAAAGGATGACACCGCCTCTTTTAAACCATCTCCTCCTCTTGGCTCCAATATGCCGTAAGAACCTGCCGTTAGTGCTTCTTTATTCTTAACCCTAAAGAATTCAAGCACATTTTTTGCCTTGGAAACCTTCGGATAAAACACCTCTTTGCCATGTGCAACCGCATGAAGAAATATTTCATCCGTTAACACCTCGTTGTTACAACCTGAATAAAGGGCTATCTTCTCTGTCTTGCCGTATGCATCAGAGGCAAGAAAACTTTTCTGTATTTTAAGGCTTTTTTCAAAAACATCCTCAAAAGAAAGCCCAAGCCTCTTTGCAAGAAGACTTTGCCTTAAAGCGCTTTTGTTCTCAAATACACCCATACTTGAGCAATCAGCATTTCTGAGATACATTCAAATATCCCATATAAAGCAGAAGCAAAGATAATTCTCCAAAAAATTTTAAAGGCAAGCTTTAATAAAATGGCGCTATTGAAGAAAGTCGTTAGAGGTGGTTCACAGTGGTAAGAGAAGAAAAGAAACTCAAAACACGGCTTAACCAAAAAACAGCCACATAAAGATAAGCAGAAGTTCTTACCCTTATTGACACATCTTAAAGAGCTGAAAACCCACTAAATCTATTTTTTGAAAACATTGCCAAATATAGGCATGGATAAATATAGCAGGATATAATAAAACCTTTGTTTTCAACCCATAAAAATCTTTCTAAAATAAGGTGCTTCCATCCTTTCTTATTAAGCTCAAACAAAAAAATAAAGATAGTCGTCTTTACAAAGCCGTGCAAAGTTATACTGGAAACATTACGATAATACAAGTAAATCTTCCGATCAGCATCTTTTCTTCTTCTCAACTGTAAAAACCAAATCTACGATCCCCCGCCTATGCCGTGTCGGCAGACTATTCGGATCCTCTTAAATAAGTGGGCACCTTAAATAACTACTTCTAACTTTTCTCTTTAAAGAGAACATGCCATACATAGTCAGTGAAGGTTCCCTTTTAAAAGGGTGTTGGTCCTGAATATACAACCGATCACGCACATTGCAGGGGACCTGAAAACTAATTAAACCCTCTCTTCAATCGTCTCTACCAATTTAATAGACCTTTTCCCTAAATTATCCACCTTCTTTTTTAGCTTTACATAATCATCCGCTATATTTAACGCAGTCAACACTGCAACGTTAATAGTACCGACAGCTCCTGCCTGATTTGAAATATCGGCAATCTTACCTCTTACATATCCTACCACCTCATCAATATAACCATCGTCCTCGTCGGTCTTGATATGATATTTCTTATTAAAGATATCTATCTCTACTATTCTTTTCGGAATTTCAGACATTCAAAACAAAGAGGTGATGGATTCTATCTTCTTAAGAAGCGCATCCACCCTGCGTTTTACAACCTCTTTTTCCTTTCTCAAATTTTTATATTTAAATTCCAGAGCATTCAGCATTAAATCCTTCTCTTTTAAGACCTTTTCAAAGTGTTGTTTTTCATCCCTTATCCTAACATATCTCTCTACTACGTCCTTTACCTTACTCTCCAGTAAATCAAAAGGCTCCATATTGTCCATCATATTTTTATATTAAAACCTTTATCCTATGAAGTCAAGAATTTCATAATACCCCAAAAAACAGATTCTGGTTTTTGGGTTAAGGATGTATTGCCAACTTCAAATCCCGCTATGTCGGGATCAGGGTAATAGAGAATCAATATGCGTACAATCTGCCATAGGGTCTTAAGTATTTTGGATATAGCTTTATAAATGGGACATCAAATATTTTCTTTGAGTTCTTATATCCAAAACAATCGCAAAATTCCTCTATATTTTCTTCAAGCACCTTTTTATCGTCCGCATTCGGCTCAGCAACACCCACTTCTTTGCCCAGTTGATGATCTTCAATCTCCCCCCTGATAAATATCCTCCCGCCATGCATGCCTGTTCCTATAAAATTAGACCTATGCTTAACATTATCAAGATTCAAACCCAGCAGTATAACCACTCCTCCCGCCATGTACTCACCAAGAAAATCCTGAGAGGTGCCTCCGATAACTACAACGGGCACCTTATCCTCATACTCCTTCATATGGATTGCGCCTCTGTAGCCTATATCGTCTTTAACAAAAACCTTTCCCCCCCTCATGGACATACCCGGTATATCACCCGTATGACCATGAATAATAAGCTTTCCTTCGTTCATGGTATTGGCGCAACCATCCTGCGCATTGCCATAAACACTGATCGTAGGACCGTTCATAAATGCGCCAAGGTCGCTGCCTGGTGTGCCGAACAGATCAATCGTTACCTTGTCCCTTAAGTTAGTCCCGATATATCTCTGACCTGTAACGTTCCTTATCTCTATATTTTCCGGATGCTTTGTAGAAACTATATCAAAAAGCAATCTATTTAACTCTCTGTAATAGAGCCCCCTTGCATCGACCACAATCTTTCCATTGGAATTTACCGTTAAGTCATTCATGTAAATAAAAAAACTCCATTCATATATTTTACCGAACCTCTAAAGAACACTGAAATTTATAAAACCAAAATCATGGAAACAGGCTAACAATACATTACTGACCCGCTCCTTTGATACCAAGGACTTCAAGCTCCCACTCGGAAAGCCCGATGCCACGCAACTGAAGCCTGTTGCCCCTCAGGCTCTCAATCGAGTTTATCCCCATGCCGCCCAACATCTCTTTTATCTCATTACTCCATGCCCTGACAAGATTAATGAGTCTCTGTGTTGTTATATCGGGATTGAGCCTCTTTGCAAGTTTTGGATTCTGGGTACATATACCCCAGTTACATATGCCCGTATAACACTTCTGACAAAGGGTGCAACCCATTGCAACAAGGGTTGCCGTGCCTATATAGACCGCATCGGCGCCAAGCGCAATGGCCTTTACAACATCGCCGCTGCACCTTATGCCCCCTGCAGCGATGATGGACGCCCTGTTCCTAATCCTTTCCTGCCGCAGCCTGGTATCGACCGCGGCAAGTGCAAGCTCAATCGGTATGCCCACATTGTCCCTTATAATCTTAGGGGCTGCGCCTGTTCCGCCTCTAATACCGTCCAAAACAACGATATCCGCCCCGGCCCTTACGATGCCGGTTGCTATGGCCGCTGCATTGTGAACGGCAGCTATCTTGACCGCTATAGGTTTCTTATAGAGCGTAGCCTCCTTTAAGGCGTATATAAGGGTGGAAAGGTCTTCAATAGAGTATATGTCA
>JALXFI010000268.1 GCA_027069035.1 bacterium | reverse complement strand
ACCCTAAATAAAGACACTGCAGTGCTTGACCTTTTTGCGGGAAGCGGGGCGCTTGGCCTTGAGGCCTTAAGCAGGGGGGCAGGCAGCGTAATCTTTGTAGACAGGGATAAAGTGGCTGTAAGGGTTGTAGAAAAGAATCTTTCTCTTTGCAAGTGTAGAGAAAAAAGCAGTGTATTGTCTCTTAATTCAGTTTTTGCAATAAACCTCTTTAAAAAAAAGGAGGAAAAATTCGACCTTGTTTTTTTAGACCCTCCTTATAATAAGAATCTTGTTTTTAAATCATTAAAAGCCATTGTTAAAAAAAGGTTATTAAAGAAAGGCGCATGGTTGATTGCAGAGCATCCTAAAACGGAAACCCCTGTTTATGATTTAAAGGGGCTTCATCTTATTGATTCAAGGACTTACGGTCGGACTTGCCTTTCATATTACGTGTTTTATTAAGGAGGATTGAGTGAGAAAAAACGCAGCGGTATTCCCCGGCACCTTTGACCCTATAACAAACGGTCATCTCGATATTATAAAGAGAGGGCTCAAGGTCTTTGACAAACTTATTATTGCCGTGGCGGAGAATCCTACAAAGACGCCACTATTTAATATTGATGAAAGAGTGGCAATGGTACAAGAATCAATAAGCGGACTTGCAGGCGTCAGTGTGGAGAGTTTCGATAATCTTCTCATCGCCTACCTTAAGGAAAAGGGAATTGGTGTTATTATCAGGGGGTTAAGGGTTATTTCTGATTTTGAACATGAGTTTCAGATGGCGCTTACGAACAGAAAACTTGCCCCGGAGATCGAGACCTTGTTTCTTATGACGGGTGAAAATTATGCATCGGTGAGTTCCCGTTTTATAAAGGAGATATCACGTCTTGGGGGAAGTGTTGAGTGTTTTGTCCCTCCCAATGTTCTAAAACGTTTTGAAAGTATGTATGGCAAAAATAAAAGATAGTTTCAAACCCGCTGTATCGGAACTTGGACAGCAGAAAAAAATTAAGACAATGAGGTGGATAATATGAAACTTGCTTTAAGGGTCGGCAATCTTAAGCCCTCTCCAACCCTTGCCATATCTGCCAAGGCCAAGGCCATGAAGGCAGAAGGCAGAGATGTTGTTGATTTTGGCGCAGGCGAGCCTGATTTTGATACCCCGGATAATATAAAAGATGCGGCGATAAATGCTATAAAAGGGGGTTTTACAAAATATACTGCCGTGGGGGGTATCCCTGAATTAAAAGACGCAATAATAGATAAGTTTAAAAATGACAATACTCTTGAGTATACAAGGGAGGAGATAATTATTTCATGCGGGGGCAAGCATGTGCTCTATAATCTTTGTCAGGCCCTTTTCCAGCAAGGTGATGAAGTCATTGTGCCCGCCCCTTACTGGGTCTCTTATCCTGCCATGATAACACTGGCCGGGGCCGAGCCTGTTATCCTGAACACCGGTGAAGAAACCGGTTTCAGGATAGATACGGAACGGCTTAAAGAGTCCCTTACGCCGAAGACAAGGGCCATTGTTTTAAACTCTCCCTCTAATCCAACAGGTACGGTTTATAGCAGGGAAGAACTTATGGCCATTTATGATACAATAAAAGACACCGATATATTGGTTATATCCGATGAGATATATGAGAAACTTCTTTATGAAGAGGAATTTGTTTCATTTGCAAACCTTGGAGAAGATGCGAAAAAAAGAACGATTATTGTTAACGGTCTTTCCAAAAGTTATGCTATGACGGGGTGGAGGTTAGGGTATGCGGCAGGAGACAGTGATATAATTCGAGCAATGACAAGCATACAGAGCCAGAGCACATCAAATCCAACTTCCATCTCGCAAAAGGCAGGAGTTGAGGCGTTACGAGGCCGTCAGGATGACGTTTTAAAGATGGTACAGGAGTTTGACAAAAGAAGAAGATACATAATTGAAAGATTAAACACCATAAAAGGGGTAAGTTGTATAGCCCCAATGGGCGCTTTTTATGTTTTCCCAAACATATCAAAACTTTTTGGTCTTTCTTACAAGGGCACAAAGGTTTTATCTTCAACCGAGTTTTCATCACTCTTGCTCAAGGGAGCCCTTGTAACGGTCGTGCCTGGCGCAGCCTTTGGTGCGGAGGGTTACATCCGTATATCCTATGCCAAGTCTCTCAAAGAGATTGAAAAGGGGCTTGACCGCATGGAAGGTCTTGTGTCCAATATGGACTAAGACATGAAACAGGTTCCGCTTAAAAACAACAGGGTCTTACGGGATTTTGTCAGGAAGATCGGCGGAAGCATGAAACTTAACCGCTGTTCTATAGTTATGCTTGGCGAAAGGTGGAAGCATGGCAATATCATTGCCTGCCATAAAGATCCGGAAGTCAATTTAAAACTTGATCTAAACAAGTACCCTGAGATAAAAAAGGTTGCGCTCTCCGGTGAACCTCTTTTCCTTGAAGAATTAGGAACAGCTCCCCTGATGGCCTCTGTCAAGGATTTTATATCAGAATTTAAAGACCAATCCGTATATGTATTCCCATTATTGATATCTAATCTGGTAAAAGGAGTACTCTTTCTCAGAACCTCTCCTGAGAAGAAGGCGCTTACCGACAGGGAGATAAGCCTCTGTCAATTGGCCGCCACTTCGATATCGGGTATTATGTCGAACAAGAGACTTATCGAAGTGGTTAAGGGGGAGACCCGCAAGAAGGAACTTCTTTTTAAGGAGTTGGAACAGACGCAAAGGAATCTGATAAAAAGAAATATAGAGTTACTCTCCCTTTTTGATGCCAGCAAGTCGCTTTTATCCAAAAAAGACATTAAAGAACTCGGCGAGGCCGTGCTCAAGTCTTCAAAACACCTTATTCCATCGGAGACTGCATCTCTTTTTCTTTTTGATGATAATCATGATGTGAAATTAAAGACCGTTCTTGGAAACCTGGAGACGGTAAAAGAGCTCCTTTTTATTTCCTCCGATGTCTTAAAAGATAATCAAATATCCACACAGATTCCATCTAAAATACCGAAAAAGACTTCCAATCAAAGGAAAGATTCTTCATCTATACTGTTTGAAGAAGACTTTATAAAAACAAGCAGATGCTGGTTTGTAAACACACACCCCTGTTTTGTCAGATCCCTTAAAAATTTTTTATTTGTACCGCTCGTAATACGGGATAAGGCAAGGGGAGTTATTCTGCTTATGAATAAAAAGGCCGGTTTCAGCGATGACGACAGGTATCTTATGGACATATTCAGCTCTGAGATCGCCATTGCTTTTGAGAGTCTTGAGACAGGAGAAGAGCTGAAACAGAAAGAAAGGGAGTTGAAGCTTATTGTAGAAAGCTTTGAAGACGGGGTAATACTTTTGGGAAGCGACCTTAAGATAATATATGCCAACAGCAGCCTTGGAAAACTTTTCAAAATAAATCCGTCAAACCTTGTCGGCAAGCGCTGTGAAGAGAGTGAACTTCATAGTATGAATATGTGCGGATTCTGTGATGTTAAAAGAACGTTTACAACGGCAAAGTCATATCGCCGGTATATGGAATTGCCTGTAGGAGAGAATGTGCTATGTATCTCCATGGGGGTATATCCTATAGTTGACGATATGGGTGAAGTTACTCATGTTGTTGAGTATTTTAAGGATCTTACACATTTAAAGGCCCTTGAAGAAGAAGTGGTAAAATCAAGGAGACTCGCTGCCCTTGGAGAGATGTCTGCACAGCTTGCCCATGAGATCAAAAATCCGCTGCAAAGGTTGAAAACTGCGATTGAATATCTAAATTCCTATACATCAATACTCGACAGTTCAGAGAAGGAGATATTTGAAACTGTTTTAAGGGGTGTAAGGGATATTGATAGTATTGTTACCGAGTCTCTTGAATATGTAAGGCCTCTGAAACTAAAGTTTGAAGAGGTCGATATCCACCTGATGATCGAGGAGATACTCAAAGATTTTACAGATAAGATGGAGAAAAATAAAATAAAGGTAGAAAAGCGCTTTAGTAAAGAGCTGGGTTATATTGTCGTGGATAGATTGAGGATTAAAGGGGTTTTCCAAAATATTATAAGCAATGCCATACATGCTATGCCGGAAGGCGGCCGTTTGCGTGTAAGAACCGGGCTTGCAGATAAAAAGATCAAAGAACACGATGAAACACTATGTTTTTGTGAGCCTAATGAACCTGACAAATACCAGATTGGCGTAATGGAAATTAGCTTTAAAGATGATGGCTTGGGGATGAATGAAAGTGAGATACTAAAGGTGTTTGATCCTTTCTTTACTACTAAAACAAAAGGCATAGGGCTCGGAATGGCATTTGTTAAAAAGATAATAGATCTGCACAAAGGAGAGGTTGAGTTAAATAGCATGCCAAATAAAGGAACGGAGGTGAGTTTAAAGATACCCGTATGTTACAGGTCTTATGATATATATGATGCTCAAGCTTCTTGAAGAAGTCTTTATTAAAAGCGTGTTTCAGAGGTTTTTTTTGGTGATAAAAATTTTTTTTTGTTGTAGTATAAAAATTTGTATGTTTTAGAATTTGTATGATATTTGGAGATATAGGTGCCTGAAGATAAAAAGAAGATACTTGTTGTTGATGATGAGGAAGACACTTGTCTTTTGTTGTCAAAGGTTTTATCAAGGGAAGGCCATGATGTCCTGATCGCCTATAACGGGGCTGAGGCTCTTGAGATCTTTGAAAGGGAAGAGGTAAAGCTTATTATTACGGATATGAAGATGCCCAAGATGGATGGTATATCCTTTTTAAAGAAGGTAAGAAAAACCCACCCACATATCAGAGTGATTATTATGACCGCATATGGCGGGGTTGAATCTTATCTAGATGCAATGAATTTTGGGGCGTTTGAGTACTTAAATAAGCCTTTTGAGATCAAGGAACTTATGAACATTATAAACAATGCTTTAGATATTAAATCTGCGGAAAAGCCTCATGAAAAAGATTGAACTCACAATCAGTCTGGTATTTTCTATACTGAGGCCACTGAGAACACTGAAGAAAACCTTCTATTATCTATCCTCAACTCGTACACTTTGTGGTTTGCATCATAAATTTCAGTGCCTTCTGTGTCTTCTGTGGTTTAAAAATGAGCGCAGTTCCCAACTGAACCACTACCGCCTGGAAGGCGGTAGGTTCAAAGTTCTGTCGGCTGAAAGACCGACTTAGGGGCTAATCTTGAAATCTTCATCTTCTTTCTCTACATCCTGGGTCTTTATATACTC
>JALXFI010000267.1:4249-5221 GCA_027069035.1 bacterium | reverse complement strand
TATACAACCTCCTCTTTTGTTTATAATGGAGATTGTATTACATAATTGTTCGTTAGTCCACTAAATTACGTTACAAAGCACTAGTTTGTTCATAATTATGACTAACAGCTAACAAAAAAAGTGTTTCCTGTTATAGAGAATAATTTCCATTTTTTTTCATCAAGAGTAAACAAACGCATTTTTTAATGAATTCCCTTCGATGTGATTTATGATTGCTGATTACTTTTATGCCCAACTCTTTAATAGACTTAATAAATGTTTTTCAAAGTCCGTGTGCATATTTCATCATAAAATACAAGACCTGTTTTTGTTTTTTATCATTGTAAACTAAACAAAAAGATACCCCTTTAAGTGCCAAAGCCTGTCCGCTCGAACACCAAATCCCGTTTTCTCCAAAAAAGTGTTCGACTTACGCAGGATTCAGTGTTCGAGTAAAGCAGAATTTTACAGCGATAGTTTCAAACAAATTCTCTATCTTCCTTCTCCCTTATTCACACCTCCCCATAAAAATCTCTTTAACGATAAAACTATATCATACCTTTGAGAGATTTGTAAATGTGAGGGGTTGTAGATAATACCCTGATCTATTCCATCGTAAGGGCAAAGGAGAGTTCCTTCTGGAACTATTAGACCGAATATAACTACCTCCGTAGAAAGAGCTGACTCTAAAGCAGAGACTTACAGGTTATCCTTTACTCCCCTTATGGATTCCACAATATCATCCTTTGTAACCTCTTCAGAGCTTACAGTAATTACCCCTGTAGCTGTATCGTCTGTAGTTGACACAATCTTCAAAAAACCGATCACATAATTGCCTCTCTCTCCTTTACGATATTCTGACTCTGGATTCTTCCTTATAGCAAGCCTATCGCCAATCCATATCCCATTTGCCTTCCCTTTATCAATAATGACTTCATCAAATTTACTTCCAAGCGTTCTTCCATCCTGAAACTCTACTATATTGCTTTTTAT
>JALXFI010000267.1:0-4239 GCA_027069035.1 bacterium | reverse complement strand
TAACCTCTTTATATCCGGAGCCTTTGCCTTTAATAATTCAAACCCCCTCTTTTCTTCTATTTGCTCTTTTTCTACATTTTTTACTTTCCTTTTGGTATTTCCCTCATTAGGCAGCACTATCTTTACAACTACACCATAAACATTTACACACCTTGTTTCTCCACCAACTATAGCCTGAATGAAATTTTTCTTAGCTGATTGTTCAACCACAGGGTCTGCTAATATGTCCCCCTTCTTTGAATCAACTGCCTTTTTTATTGCCTCAAGATAACTACTTGAACTATTTACAGGTTTAAAATAAGACTTGATACAGCTCTTCCCCAATGCTGCGCCTATAGGTTTATATTCATATTTTTGGTATTTACCAAGAGGTATGGCAGGAGCAATAGCCCTATAAGAAGGTGGCTCTGACATCTTGGACACCGGAGCCTGTGGGGTATATACTTGAGAACAGGAAATCACAAAAATAAAGATAGATAAAATACTGACACCCCTTGCAATTTTAACTATTTTCATTTGTTTCATGGCTTATCCCTCCTATTTCTGTTAATGCCGCCCATTACCGTAACCCTTAAGTGTCAGATTCTTATATGTTCTCTTTATCACCTCCCCCTTAGCTTTTTACTTTTCTTCAAGTGATTATCAAATAAATAGGATTAAGTCAACATATAAATTATTTTTATTCTCTAATATAACTTATATGTCATGTTAATCCTACATTAACTCTGCTATCCTTCTTGAAAAGAAGGTGTAAATATGGATACATTGACACTTTTAGGCAAGAGGATACATAACCTACGGGAAGAAAAAAGGTTGACCCAGGAAGAACTGGAAGAAAGGACAGGTATTAACGCAAGGTATATTAGTGCTGTAGAGTGTGGACGTAGGAATATTACTGTTAAAACATTGGAGAAGATTGCTGAGGGACTGGAGGTAGAGGTGTATGAGCTCTTTCTTTATAAATCTCAAGAAAAACCTGAGGAGGCATTAAGAAGAGGCATTGAGACTCTCTTAAGAAAGGCAGATAAAAAGAAACTTAAAGTCTATTTCGATATCTTAAGAGGGATTATCTCTGTGGAATGAAGATTTTGGGAGGTTAAATGAGAGCTTAAGGCAACCTTTTTGCTATAAGTAAAGGTGAGTTCAACTGATAAAAAAAATATGATTATGAGATATACCCATCATTATCCGGAATCATTAAGGCCGGGAGTTGAAAAGATTGAAGGTTACAGAGATAAATCTACCACAATTCTATCACAGTCAAATAAAAAAGGACTTTAGAGTAATGCTCAAGTCCTTGATTTATTGGTAGCGGGGGCAGGATTTGAACCTGCGACCTTCGGGTTATGAGCCCGACGAGCTACCAGACTGCTCCACCCCGCATCATGAATTTAGAATTATACAGCACCCCGTCAACGGATGTCAAGCTACATCTTCTCCGGGGCGGTTATACCCAGGACACCAAGGGCATTTTTTATAACCGTCTTCAAGGCGCCGCACATAAAAAGCCTTGCAAGGGTAAGCGGCATCTCTTCCGGCTGTTCTGATACAACCCTGTTTTTATTATAATAACTGTGGAAAAGGCTTACAAGTTCCTGAAGGTAGAAGACAAGATGATGAGGGGCAAGGCCGGCTGCGCAAGACTCAATCATCTCCGGATACATGGTAATTGATTTAATAAGCTCTATCTCTTCATCAAGGCTTAAGAGCGCAAGATCGGCCTCATCAAAAGACGGTACGGCTATCCCCCTTTGTTCGGCGACCGAGAAGATACTGCATATCCTTGCGTATGCGTATTGAACATAAAAAACAGGATTTTCCGGCGTCTGTTTTTTGGCAAGCTCCAAGTCAAATTCAAGCTGGGCATCGGATTTTCTCAAAAGAAAGAAGAACCTTGCCGCATCAGAACCGACCTCGTCTATAACATCCCTTAAGGTAACAAACTCGCCCGCCCTTGTGGACATAGAGACTTTTTCGCCTCCCCTTAAGAGGCTTACAAGCTGGACAAGCACTACATCGAGTTTTTTACCGTCCTCTCCATGCGCCTTTATAAACGCCTCTATACGGGGCTTATAGCCATGGTGATCTGCGCCCCACACATCTATAATCCTTTCAAAACCACGCTCCAGTTTGTCTTCATGGTATGCTATATCAGAGGCAAAATACGTTGTACTGCCGTCCGCCTTTTTAAGCACCCTGTCCTTATCATCACCAAAAAGAGTGGTCTTAAACCACAGGGCTCCGTCCTTTTCGTATATGAGCCCCTTGCTCCTCATTTTATCAATCGTTTTTTCAACCTTACCCCCTTTAAAAAGCTCCTTCTCACTGAACCAGCGGTCAAAGGTTACACCGAAATCTTTAAGATCCAGTTCTATTCCTTTAAGGATCGAGCCTGAAGCGTATTCAATAAAAAAAGGCAAGGCCTCTTCTGCAGGAAGCGATGCAAACCTGCCGCCCTCCTTTTCGGCGATCTCTTTAGCGATATCAAGAATATAATCGCCTCTATAGCCGTTATCAGGGAAGACAACGTCTTTTCCAAAAACATTCATGTATCTGGCATAAACCGAAGAGCCGAGCAGATTCATCTGGTTGCCGACATCATTTATATAATACTCCTTTGAAACACTATACCCTGCAAAACTCAAAATCCTTGCAAGCACGTCGCCGACCACAGCGCCCCTGCCGTGCCCCACATGAAGCGGACCCGTCGGGTTTGCGCTTACAAACTCAACCTGAACCTCAGCGCCCCGCCCCATCTTGCTCTTCCCGTAATCAGCCCCTTTCAGATAAACCTCTTTTAGAAGTTCATACCAACAGTTTCTTTCGATAAAGAAGTTAATAAAACCAGGCCCCGCTATCTCAAACCTTTCTATAAACCCGCAGGGTATATTGTTCTTCCGGGCTATAATACCTTTGGCAATCTCTAACGGGGATGTTTTAAATAAAGGGGCGGCAACCATGGCAAGGTTTGTGGAAAAATCCCCGTATTCCCTTCTTTTGGGGTGTTCTATAATGATGTCAGGAAGCTCAAACCTTACACCCATCTCGTCCTGAAGGCTGAGCGCGGCCGCCTTTACAAATTGATATACCCTTGTCTTCACTTATCTACACCTTTATCAAGTATTTCACTATATATATCACTACGTCTTTCCCTTAAGAAAGACCACTCCCTTCTCACCCTTTGAACATCCTTTAGATCGATATCAAAAAGCACAACGCCTTCGTTAATTCCGCTGGGTTCACATAAAAGCTCTCCGTCAGGCCCGACACAGAAGGTCTTGCCATAAAACTGCTGTTTAGCCTCGCTTCCAACCCTGTTAACCCTTACTATAAAAACACCGTTAACATGGGCGTTAGCTGATATTGCCCTTTCCCACTTGTCATGCGATGCATAGGCGCAGGCGGTCGGGGCAAAGACAATTTGAGCGCCTTTTAACGCAAGGATGCGTGTGCCTTCGGGGAAGAAGTTGTCCCAGCACATTTGTATGCCTATCTTAGCAAAAGGGGTCTCAATAACAGGGAAGCCAAGATCTCCGGCGCTAAAATAATACTTTTCCTGCCATAACGGAAGCTGGGGTATATGGTTTTTTCTGTAACGTCCGATAATCGTGCCACTGGATAAGATGAACGCCGTATTGAAATATTCATCTCCTTCTTTTTCAAAGATAGAACAGATCAGTGTTGTATCGGGTTTGCTTTTTGTAAACTCTTTCATAACGGTGACAGTGGAACCGTCGGCTGTCTCGGAAAGGGCAAAATGGCCGGGATTGATTTCAAACGGAAACCAGATGGTTTGAAAGTTCTCCTGAAAACAAATTATCTTTGCATCCTTTTCAACCGCCACCTCTGCAAGCTCAAGGGCCTTCTTAAGATTTCGCCCCTTATCCTTCCCGCAGCACATCTGTATACCGGCAACCTTCATTTAAGCCTCGAACAATCCGTCATACAACATATACATATTTAATATGTAAGGTCAAAAGTTAATAAGAAATAAAAAGGCAAGAGAGATAACTCCCCTGCCTTAAATTAAAAAAATCTATAAGAACAAATATCCAAATATATTTTTCAAATATCTACAATAACTAATTATCTATCTTCCTTTTTAGAATTATCATCCTGCTCGGTAGCTGCAGATGGTTCGGAAGTGGTGGCTTCGTTTTTTTCTTGACCACTTTCCGGTTCTTCTTTAGATGGAGCATCCTCTACGGCCTTCGTTTTTTCTTCAGATACCTCTACGGG
>JALXFI010000266.1 GCA_027069035.1 bacterium | reverse complement strand
ATATATCATTTGTCAAGAAAAAAAATAAAATAGAAATAAAATAGGGACAGCGACCATTTTTATGCATGATCCAGAATGTAAAGTGTTGTACGTTCAGAAATATTTAAAGATACCTTCCTATAATTATCTGAAGTTTCTTTTTTGTTTTCTCCGGAATAGTGTTTTTATCCGTTACAATAGCGTATTTCAGCGCCGAGCTGCATTTACACGTCCGCTCAGGCCGTATAAGCTCGATTGCCTTTTTTATGATCTTCTTTGCATTGGAGACGTTTTTTGAAAGTGTCTCGAGTATTGCCTCTATGGTGACGTCTTCCTCTTCCTCGTGCCAGCAGTCATAATCGGTTGCAAGGGCAAGCGTGGCATAGCAGAGTTCCGCCTCACGGGCAAGTTTTGCCTCGGTTATATTGGTCATACCTATAACATCGACTCCCCATTTTCTGTAGATAAGTGATTCTGCGCGTGTCGAAAACTGGGGGCCTTCTATACAGATATAGGTTCCGCCTCTGTGAACAGGTATGCCGAGTTCTTTTCCACATTGGTACAAGATGTCTGTAAGGTCGGTGCATATCGGGTCTGCAAACTCGACATGTCCCACCACACCATCGCCGAAGAATGTGGATTGTCTTCCCCTTGTCCTGTCAAAAAACTGGTGAGGAAACACAATATGTCCCGGTTTTATATCCTCCCTCATACTGCCTACGGCCGATACCGAAAGTATCCATTGAACCCCCAGTTCTTTCATGCCGTAAATGTTTGCCCTGAAATTAAGCTCTGACGGAAGTATCCTGTGCCCCCTTCCGTGGCGCGGAAGAAATATCAGGGTGTCTTCCCCAAGGGAGCCTTTTATATAACGGTCGGAAGGTTTGCCGAAAGGGGTGGTAATTTCCAACTCTTCAATCCCTTTAAGACCATCTATTTCATAAAGACCGCTTCCGCCGATTATACCGATTGTTTTACTCATGAATATCCTCCAATGATTTTTTATGAAGCGCTAAAAAAATTAGTCCATATATTAAAGATACCTTTATCATCTATAGATCTTTTATTTACATCGAGCCTCTTTGTTCTGAATTTACGCGAAGCAGGCCGCAGGCCGCCGATATATCAAACCCTTTGCTCTGTCTTATAAAGACGGTTAACTTATGTCTTCTTATCTCCTCCTGAAAGGAGAGTATGCTTTCCATTGAAGGCTTTTTGAAACCGCATCCAGGAAACGGATTGAAAGGTATCAAATTTACCTTGCTTGGTATGCCGTTTAAAAGTCTTACAAGTCTTTTTATGTCATCAGGGGAATCATTTATACCATTTATAAGCACATACTCAAAGGTTATTTTTGTCCCTTTCTTAAGGGGATACCGCCTGCAGGCATCAAGGAGAACGCTTATGGGGTATTTTTTATTTATCGGCATAAGGCGGGTTCTTGCCTCATCGGTTGTGGCATTGAGCGATACGGCAAGCTTTACTGTAAGCTCCCTGCCGAGTTTATCTATATACTTCGGTATTCCGGAAGTAGAGACGGTTATCTTTTTTGAAGAAAACGCCCATGTGTTGTGGGATGTTACAAGCTGAACAAATGCCTTTATCTCTCTATAGTTTAAGAGAGGTTCTCCCATACCCATGAGGACTATATTTGTTATCTTTTTGTCAGGGCCAAGGGATTCTGCGGCGGCCATAAACTGATCCGCCATCTCGTGCGCCTTCAGGTTGCGTACAAACCCGTCTCTTCCCGTGAGGCAGAATTTGCAGCCCATCGCGCACCCTACCTGGGTAGATATACAA
>JALXFI010000265.1 GCA_027069035.1 bacterium | reverse complement strand
CGATTGCAGTCTATAAACAGATACTGAAACTTGATGAAAACAATGTTGATATACATCTTAAACTTGCAGATCTATACAAGAAACAGGGCCTAACGGTGGATGCAATGCATCATTATGCATTTGTTATCAGGTCTTATGAAGAAAAAGGAAGCTTTAGTGAGATTGCGGCAATACTCAGAAGGCTGGTCGAAGTTGACCCTGAAAACATCTCAATAAGGATAAGACTTATTAAGACGGAATTTCAGCTTGAGAATACCGGGGACGCCCTTAGCCTTATAGACGATACGTCCGATTGGCTCTCAAAGAAGGGTGACCTTGATAATTTGGAGAGATTTTATAAAAAACTCATAGATGACGGGGTGAAGGACAAAAAGATCGTTAGGGGACTGATTGATATTTACTCGGGGAGAGATGATAAGGAGGGTCTCCTTGACGCATACAGGGATTTAATTGCCATACTCGAAGAAGAGGGGACGGAGGAAGAGATAAAGGATATATGTAAGGAGATTATAAAGCTTTCACCTTCCGATCCTTATGCCTTAAAGATACTTGGGGAGAGTTACAAAGAGCCTTCTCATGAAGAGGATAAAATTAAAGCAGAGGTGGGTTTTACTCAAGAAAATGAGGCCGAAGAGGCGGGCTCAGAAGGATTGGAAGCAGAGACTCAAAAGGATGCCGGAGCGGTTGATCTGAAAATAACGGGAGAGGTTTCACCTCAAAAAGAATTCGATGAGGAGGATCTTCTTGAGGTTGAAGAGATAGAAGAAGATATCGAGACCCATTATAACATGGGTATAGCCTATATGGAGATGGGGCTTTACGAAGAAGCGGTGAAAGAATTTGAACTCTCTTCATTGGACTCTGCTTTTGAGTTTGACAGCTACAATAGACTTGGTTTATGCTTTGTTGCAATGGGCAGGTATCCTGAAGCCTGCAAGTTTTTTGAGACGGGGCTCTCACTTTCGGGCAGGGATGAGAATGAGTATAAGGGGCTTACATACGAACTTGCTTTGGCCTGTGAGATGTCCGGCGATATCGGCAGGGCGCTGGAACTCTTTAAAAAGGTCTGGGAAATGGATGATAACTACAGACAGGTGGGAGAAAAGATTGAGGAGTTGTCAAAGCATATTGAAAAGGGAGAAGCTTCCACATGATTTGTATCAATTTCTCAAGAGAGACCGTGTTCTTGCCGGATTGTATGCGACATCCGTCCGTTGCGGCGTATGTGTCTATCTTGTCGGCGGTTTCTTAAGAGATCTGTTTGTCTTATCCGGTCATTTAAACGTATCGAACAGTAAAAGCGCCGGCAATGATACACTGTTTGATGCGCCTATAAAATATCCTTTAAATTTTGATTATGATGTGGTTGTGACCCATAATGTTAAGAGGTTCTGCGAAGCTCTTGCATCTGAGATCGGCGGCAGCCTCTTTCCTCTTGACAAAAAAAGAGGTGTCTACAGGCTTTTAACGGAAGGAAAAACCTTAAGATATTCTCCGTTTGATAATCGTTTCGGATTTAAGGACGGCGTTCAGATAGATGTGTCTTTACTTTCAGACGGTGATATTTGGGCGGATCTGGCTAAAAGAGATTTTAGTGTCAATGCGCTTGCCGTCTCTCTGAAAGAAATATTTGATGATAAGGTTTTTATAATCGATCCTTTTAACGGTCTCAGGGATATAAAGGAAAAAATATTAAAGGTGACCGTGAAATGGTTATCGACGGCGACAAGGAAATGACTGAAAAGCAATTTGCGCGAAAAATGCGGGTGCGCTTTACGCCAACAATT
>JALXFI010000264.1 GCA_027069035.1 bacterium | reverse complement strand
TACCCAGAGGCACGCCAAGGCACTCACATATCTCTTTTGCAAGAGAAATATTTGAATTGCCGCTGAATATCTTTAGTCTTTCCAAAACAAGCTCGCTACAGTCATTAATTTATCAGATTATCTTTATAAGATAGTTTACTCGGGGACCAGGATTCGAACCTGGATTAAGGGCTCCAAAGGCCCCTGTCCTACCATTAGACGATCCCCGATAAAAGTTATAGGGCACTTAATATATGCTCTTTCAAAACCTCAACCGCCAATCATCCAACTAACAGCAGGCACCCCTCAGGTCAATATTGCCAACCAACTCAAAAGTCCATCCCTTTTTCTGGACAAACAAAAGTAGTTTGTAAGCAGATCAAGCCATCACAGGCTGTCTTGATGATTCTTTTTCATACTCACTCAGAATCGTTGATTCAAGCAGTTGTCTTGTTTCATTGTTAAGAGGATGTGCAATATCCTTAAATGTCCCATCCTTTCTCTTTCGGCTGGGCATCGCAATAAAAAGTCCATTATTACCGTTTATTACCTTCAAGTCCCGGATGATAAAGCAATTATCAATAGTAATCGTTACAAAAGCCTTAAGTTTTTCATCGTCTACAGGTGAAACCCTTACTTCAGTAATCTCCATATCGTCCTCCTGATAATGTAATTATAAGGTAATACACAGAACAACACCCCTACAGCCGAAATAAAATTCAACCCAAATCCCGATATGGCGGTATTTGAGTATCTTGAAAATAAAAGCTATCTTATACACTTACAAGCCTTAAGATAAGCCACGGAGATTTTTCTCGCTTCAGATTTCCCAATCGGCAGCTCCAATTTATTTGACACCTCCTCACTCAGGAAACCTCATTGCAACGTCCCACCAATACTTTTTACAATGTACAGGCTCCATCCGTTAAGGGCGGCTTCTTCAGCAAAATCAGCATACGCCTCCTTAGCGGTATCTTCATCAGTGAATATACCAAAAACACTTGAACCGCTGCCTGACATGAGTGAATTCAATGCCCCTTTGCTTTTTAGAGATTCCTTTATCGAGAGGATCTGCGGAAATCTCCTTATCGAAACCTTCTCAAGATCATTATAAAGAGATTTCACAAGGAAATTACCCTTATATAATCCATTTTTCAAAGCATTGATGTTAATATCAAGTTTTCTTTTTGTCAAGCTTAAATTGAATTCCCCATATATCTCACCTGTTGAAATAAAAAGATGGGGCCATACAAGGACATACCAGAAGGATGGGAGTGTGATCTTTTTAAGCCGGTCGCCGATACCCTCTGCCACCGCCGACCCCTTTAAAAGGAAGAAAGGGATATCCGCACCGATACCGGCTGCAATGGCATGCAGATCATTAGAGTTAAGAGGCTCCTCATATATCTCATTTAATCCCATCAATACAGACGCAGCATTACTGCTTCCACCGCCCAAGCCGGCGCCTATCGGTATCCTTTTATAAAGCTCAATCTCAATACCATCTCTGACGCCTGTTTTTTCAAAAAAGGCCTGAGCTGCAACAAGTGCAAGGTTTTTACTGTCGGAAGGCAGTTTAGAGACTTTCGCCTTATCCATCGATTTTTTCAACTCATCACAATAAAAAACCTTAAGCGTCAGTCTGCCCTTCTCGCAAGTCTTTATCGTTATTTTATCGTAAAGATCGATGGGCTGCATTACCGTGAAGATATCATGATAGCCGTCCTCTCTCTTTCTTAAAACCTCAAGTAGTAAATTTATTTTTGCAGGAGAAAGGAACTTGTATGGAAACACTTAGAAATGACCTATTTTGGGCGGCAAAACTTTACAGACACTGTTTATATCTTCAAGAAGAATATATGCATGATAATCATGCATTGCTGCAAGAAACTCAATCGACTCAGTCTTTGCGCCAGGTATGGTCAGACACAGTGAACCAAGATGCTTTTTAAATATTTCTTCAGCATCAGGGCATATCTTTAGAAGATCACCCACAATAACCTTGTCCGTAATAACCCAATCCTTTTGTTTATCATGACCATTGTGTTTTGCAACCATAAAGTTTGCTCCTTAAAAAAGGATTTATCCATACTTGAATATTTAATTCACATAAAGTGTCAGAACAATTGCCTGGCAATCTGAACAAACCAATCGGTAAACGGACCAGGATAAACACCAAGCGCAATTATTGCGATATTCACCCCGTAAAGCATCAGTTTTGTTGTAGGCTCCAGGGTTATCTTTTCTTCAACAACCGGTTCCATCAAATAAATCCTCTTAATAACCAAAAGGAAATAATACATGGATACTATTGCCATTAAAATTCCTATAACCGCAAGCCAAATCAAACCTTCTTTAACAACAGCGGCAAACAGATAAAACTTTGCAATAAATCCGCCAAGCGGAGGAACACCGGCAAGGGATAAAAGCCCTATAAACATTGTTGCCGCAAGCAAGGGCGAGCGTCTGCTGAGACCAGCATACGAATCTATTTCATCGCTTCCACTGACATGAGAAAATATAACAATGACAAGAAAGCTTCCTGCAATACTAAACAGATAGGTAAGGAGATAAAACATAATAGAACTTGCTCCAAGAACAGATGCTGAAGCAATGCCCATAAGGAGATACCCTGCCGAGCCAATGCCGGCATAGGCAATCAATCTCTTAATATTTTTTTGAGGCATAGCAGACATATTTCCAAAAATGAGAGTGACTGCAGATATTACGGCAATAAACAACATCCATTCTTCTTTCACTGAACCAAGCGCCGTAAAAAGCACTCTCATCAACACTACAAAACCTGCAGCCTTTGAGCCGGCTGCAAGAAGCGCCGTTACAGGCGTTGGAGCGCCCTGATAAACATCCGGAGTCCATACGTGGAAAGGAATCGAAGATATCTTAAAAGTGAGTCCAAGGATTATAAGCACAAGCCCTATAGTGACAAAACCGTTTAACCCATGCCCCCCTCCTCTTAAGATGCCTGCTATCTCTCCAAAACCGGTAGACCCTGTTCCACCGTATATAAAACTTATACCATAAAGTAAAAATCCTGAAGCGAGTGCACCGGTTATCAGATACTTAAGGCCTGCTTCCACAGAGTGAGGATTATCCTTCGTATAGGCTGTAAGTATATAAAGCGTAATTGTAAGAAGTTCCAAGGAAACATAGAAACTTATAAAATCATAAGATGAAGAAAGGAATTCCATCCCAATGATTGCAAAAACGATCAATATATAAAATTCACCTTTCCAACCCTTTATCCTATCTTCAAAGAATCTACCCATATAAAAGATATATATCCCTACTAAAATAAATAATAACTTAAAAAAAACTGCAACATTGTCCTGTATTATCATTCCGGAGAGGGCAAAACCATTCTTAACCCCGAGTAAAACACTCATACCCGCAATGACCAAGCCACAGATTCCAATTGTGTTCAGTTTCTTTTTATCGGTTATAAAGAAATCCAGAACTATCAGACAAACTGCAAGAGCAATTAAGATAATCTCCGGGATAATTATATTAATGTTCAATTCCATATTTTCACCCACCCATAATTACTGATGAAACGCTGTTAACCTTGTCAATGAGAGGAACAACCCCTGTATTTATCACATCTATGAGTATTGAAGGATAGAACCCAACTACAAACAGCACTGCTATTAATACAATAAAAGGAAACTTTTCAACAAAGGTTGTTGCATCTTTAAGATGCTTCCATTCATCCATAAGCTCATCAAAAAAGACACTCCTTAATGCCCGTAACATATATGTTGCCGTAATTATGATTCCAAAGACCGCTATAACAGCCTGAAACGGATAAACCTTAAATGCACCGATAAAGATCATTAGTTCTGAAACAAAGTTTGCAAGTCCGGGCAGGCCTGAACTTGCAAAACCCATAATAGCAAATGCAACGGCAACAAAAGGCATCTTATGGGCAAGCCCGGAAAGATCATAGGTCATTCTGGTATGCGCCTGATCATATACAAATCCGACAAGTGAAAAGGCGAGGGCAGTCATAATGCCGTGCGCAAACATCAGGAGTACAGCGCCGTTCATGCCGATATAGTTGAGCGTTGCAAGTCCAAGCAAGACATAGCCCATATGACTGGAGCTTGAATACCCGATCATAAATTTCATATCACGCCTTGTCATTGCAACAAGACCGCCGTAAAAGATATTTATAAGACAGAGTATGGCAACAACAGGCATCCAGTAATGCGCCCCGCCAGGAAGAAGCCCTATGGCAACCCTTATTATTCCGTATAGACCAAGCTTCATCAGGACACCTGCATGGAGCATGCTTACCGCCGATGGCGCTGCGGCGTGTCCTATAGGAGACCATGAATGGAAAGGAGCAATAGGCGCAAGGACTCCAAAACCAAAAAGCAGAGGCAAAAATACGATTATCTGATAATGAGACGGCAGGATAACCTTTCCTATCTCAATCATATCAAATGTATAGTGGCCGGACATAGCTCCAGAGGTAAAATACAGGGAAAGAATACCAAGAAGTGCAAATACAGCCCCAAAACTTAAATATAATGTAAGTTTCATAGTAGCATATTGTCTGTTTGCACTGCCCCATATGCCGATCAACGGATACATCGGTATAACTGCAAGCTCATAGAAAAAATAGAAAAACAACAGATCAATGGATGCAAAGACACCGAATACACCGGCCACAAGAAGCAGTAGAAATATATAATGCTCCTTTATTCTGTGAGTTATTCCCGCCCATGAAACAAAAACCCCGGTAAATATTACAAACGAGGTTAAAAGCACCATGGCAATGCTTATACCGTCAACACCTACATGATATGATATGCCATAAGACCTTACCCACTCAATCCTTTCAACAAACTGGAAACCTCCCTTTGTTGTATCGTATGCAAAAAGCATATATATAGACAGGGCAAGACAAACAGATGTTGAGGCAACTGCTATACCGCGTATAAGCCCAATCCTTTTCTCATTTATAAAAATAAGGATTAGAACAGCTATAAGCGGAGAAAGTATTATAGTGGATATTACAGGGAAACCTTCCATCTAACCTCCCTCAAAAAACAAAAAATATTAAAATCAAAATAGCAGCACCGCCTACCATAATAAGCGTATAATTCTCTAAATGCCCTGATATAGAAAGCCTCAACAGCTTGCCCAACCCTCTTGCAAGGTACGCAAACCCATTAACAAGGAAGTTTATTACCACATTTACCTCTATAAAATTAAATATTCTGCCAAGACCATTATATATCTTCCCTACAACAAAATTGTCATAGAAT
>JALXFI010000263.1 GCA_027069035.1 bacterium | reverse complement strand
GAGCGGAATTGAAACATAAAGATATCTGGACTACTCCTAATATACTTTCTTTTTTAAGGGTCGCATCCGTCCCCTTTTTTATACTTATACTTTATTCCCCCGGTAAAACTTTAAGTTTTATCGCCGCCGTTTTATTCCTTATAACATCGTTTACCGACTGGCTGGATGGTTATCTTGCAAGAAATTACGGGGCGCCATCCAAACTCGGCAGGTTTTTAGACCCCCTTGCCGATAAGCTTCTTATCTCGACATGTCTCATAATGCTCATACCTATCGGCAGGGCTCCGGCATGGATGATAGCGCTTATCGTGGGCAGGGAGATAGCCATTACAGGCCTTCGGGGCATAGCCCTTGTTGAAGGTATAGTTATCGAGACAAGCAAGTGGGGTAAATACAAGACATTCTTTCAGACAGCCTCCATAACCTGCCTCCTTCTCTACTATCCCTTTCGGGGTATAGATTTTGCTTACCTCGGCAGTGTACTCCTCTGGCTTGCCACGGCCCTTACACTTTGGTCAGGAGGGGTCTATATTACAAGATTCCTTAAACAGGCTGTGACATCCTGAATAAAAAAAGCGCCCCATCCGTATTAAAGAGAGAGGCGCTTTTTTGTCAGCTTAAAAATTTGTCTTATCTTCTTCTAAGCTTTTTTAGATCTTTTTCTTACTCCTGCCAAACCAATAAGTCCACTGCCAAGTAAAAACAATGTGGCAGGCTCTGGGACAGGGTTGCTGGTGTCGACCCTAAGGGCTGCACCACCACCACCGAAAGGAGAAAGGACTGAAGTACCTGTGATTGAATATGTTCCTGGGTCAAGAGTCCATACACCTGTACTCCAACGTGAATCAGATGCTGCAGTATCGTAATCGTTCCCTATAGAGTCACCGACAGAAGTTGGCGTTGAAGTAAGACCAAAACCAGTAACATCGAACTGATCACCAGATAGAAAAGCATCTGTCACAGTTAAAGTACCAGTACCGGGTAGGACAAAATCGAAGGTATCAAACCAAGAACTTCCAACTCCGTCAAAGAAAAACTCGTACCATCCCCCGTCAACTGTCAGAGTGGTGGCTCTCGTTATGCTAACTGTACCAATCATAAACATAACTGCACATAAGATCACCAAAAACCTTTTCATTTTTTCACCTTCTTTCTTTATTAAGATGTTAAGATGGTTGATATTGAAACAACTGAATTGTAAATTATGCTATTTATATAGCAAGTAATGTGCCAAAAAAAATACACACAGAGAAATGAGACTTTTATTGTTGTAACTGTCTAATTTATAAATTCTTTTTATCTTTAATGAGTAGTACATCCGTGATATGTGGAATTAAAAAAAACAAGGAAAAGTGTAAAGTTTATGGACACATGATTTTGCATTTTCATGATAGCAACAAATATAAACAAAATATTTATTTAAAAACAATATTTTATAGCTCATTGCATCATTTCAAAAAGTGTCTAAACTTTAGACACAGATTATCAAAAATTTTACACTTTCCGGTGTCAGGTCTTGACATTTGACATATTAAGATGGGAGATTGTAAAAATATGGTAGTCCCAACGGGATTCGAACCCGTGTTACCGGCGTGAGAGGCCGGCGTCCTAGGCCTCTAGACGATGGGACCTTAAGATACGCCATTGATTTTATACGATTGAGGCCTTCAGGGCAAGTAAAATTTTTGCCCAAAACCTATCTTTGCTATTCTGACCCAAAAACAGAGATAGGTTTTTGGGTAAATTGGCAAGACGCTTTAAATGCAAGGCCGCAGGCGATTTTTCTTTTGAGGCGTACATAACCGGTACGG
>JALXFI010000262.1 GCA_027069035.1 bacterium | reverse complement strand
CACTGCCTATTTTATTCAGAAGATCTTTTACCTCCTTTACCTCACTGCCGTTAATCTCCTTAATCACATCTTCTCTCTTAATACCGGCTTTATCCGCAGGCCCGCCTTCAGCAACATCAGAGACAAGAACACCTTCGGCATCCTTAAGTCCCAAAGACCTGACAAGTTCGGTACTCAGGTTCTGTCTAAACACGCCAAGCCATGCCTTCTGCTCAGAATTTTTGCTTCCCATCATGCCCTGCTCCATTTTACTTCCACCCATCATGCCACCGCCCATCATCTGAGCCTCTGCCAGGGAAAAGGTTAACAATAATACAGAAGCAATAATCCCTGTAATGCCGATAAGTCTCTTCATTTCACACCTCCTTAATATTTACAAACACCAAAACGGTCTATAAAAAACACCTTCAAATGTTTTACTACACTACGGCGCAAATACTATCTGATGGGGCTGAGGTCCAACCGGTATTGCCGCAACCTTTTCGTCATTTTTAACATCAAAGACAACAATCTCCTCCGTGCTAAGGACAGAGAGGTATATATACCTGCCGTCAGGCGTAAGTGTAATGTGGTCAGGGGCGGTTGCCGTCTTTATATTCTTTATGACCTTGAGGGCGGAAGTATCAACAACCGATACGGTATCCTCTCCCCTATTTGCAACATAGACCTTCCTGCCGTCACCGGTTACGGCAACACCATGAGGGTCCATTCCAACCTTGACACTGCCTGTTATCTCGTTTTTTTCCGTATCTATGGCTATAAGAGCGCCCGCAGGACCGTTTGTGATATATATTGTCTTTCCATCCCTTGTTATGGCCGAATGGCCTTTACCCTTACCCGTTTTAATATCCTTTATAACCTTACCGGCAGATGTATCTATAACTGAAAGTGTTCCTGATTCCACATTTATTACATATGCCCTTTTTCCATCGGGACTAAACTCCATATAGAACGGTTTTTTACCTGTATAAATATGATTTGTTACCTTCAGCGTCCCTGCGTCTATCACCGTTATCCCTTCGTTTTCAGGAAATGTAGCCACATAGACATATCTACCGTCAGGACTTACAGCGGCATGATGTGACGCCTTGCCAACCTTAATGGATTTTATCACTTCTCTTTTTTTTGTATCCACAACGGTAAGAAACTCGTTTCCACCCATCATACTCGGCAGGTAGAGAAACCTGCCGTCGGGAGAGACACTAACTCCGTGCGGATTCTTTCCCCCTGGAAGCGTATCTACGACCTTAAGTGTCTCGGTATCGATCACCTTTACCGTATCCGAAAAGGCCATCGCTATATATGCCCTGCCGTAGTGTGCTGAGGCATAAGTATTATCAGGCAACAACAAAGAAAAAACCATTATAAATAAAACGACGATGGCATAAGCCACAAATCGAAATTTTTTATTCATTTTTTCCACCTCCATATTTTTTTGTGATGCAAAGTGTATAACAAATGAGCATCCGAGCTCCGAACTTCCGGTTAAATTACAATCCTACCTTAAACGGCAGATCCCATCTGAAAACCCTTTCACTTATACCTCCAACATTCTTTATTATGACTTCAAGGTATTTATCTCCCTTGCCGATTATCGGTTCCCCACTTTTATCTTTTCCTGAAAACCTTAATTTGCCGAAACGGTGATGACCACCTCCTTTTGACGATTCCCATGCAAGGGCGCTGCTAAGCCTGCCTCTTTTGCCTCTGATAAATGACAATTCTTCCATCCTGTACTGATCAAGCGGCACAGAATGTGTGTTCATGCTTACTTCAAAAAGTATATCCTCACCGCTATAAAGAGCTTCGGGATTCAGAAGTATCAGGGCAATCTGGACAGAGCCACCGGAGGTTCGCTGTGTTAACGATTGAGCAAAAACATCTTTTTGGCTAAATACTATAAGAGCTGCTACAAAGACCGTAAAAATAACTAACAAAACTGTTTTTTTCATCATAAAAAACCTCCTCACCTTTTCTGAAAAAATCAATTGACTCCGCAACTCCGGCCTCCTTGAAACCGAGGAGGCTTAACCTTTGCAAGCACACTTTTAAAACCGGAACCGCTTGAATATCTTGCAGAAAGCGCATCACCGGGTTTAACGTTATCCCAATCCACACCCTGTTCCTTAAATAAACGGGCAATGGTAAGATAGGTGTCGGGGAACCAGTATGAATTCACCCTAAGGGCTACCTTATACATCTCTTCCTCTCCAATATCCTGTGAAGCCAATAGTTCAAGAAGACCGAGCATCGCCATTCCGTGATTACAATCAGGGAAGTATGTAGAATTGTTGCAGCAGGGACGATAGATATTTTTCGAAACACGCTCGACCAATGCCTGCTGCTCTTTGTTTAGTTCAAGAAATTTATGTTTGGAATAGTGATCCATTGGTCTGCCATTTGAGATAGTCCAGCCGCCTGTTGAAGCAAAACGACCCGCCCCGCTAAAACCCCGTTTCATCATAGGGCCTTTTTCAAGTATATCATTCTTATTGCCAATGCCAAGCGCCCAGAACATATTTAATATAAACCTTGAATTCTTTAAATTTATTACCATCTTTTTATTATCCCTGCCATAAAGAATGCCTTTTTCTTCTTTATTAAGCCCTCCTTTTCCTGAATAAACGGCCTCAATCTTTTTGCCGTCTATTACGCCGGCCTCAACCATCCGTTTACCCAAATCACCCCACACAACAGGCAATATCACACCTTTTGAAGGCACAACATCCTCTTTAAGTTTCGAGTCGGAATGTGCAGGGTTTCCTTTATTTTCTTTTGGCAGCGCCGGATCGCCAAATAACTCGACCCTCCTCTTCTTTGTCAGATCAACACCGCTTTGCACAAGGACGCCAAAGATAACCGTTTTTGAAAGCGGGTCAAAATAGATTATATTCCTATTGTTCAACGACACTTCATATACACCTTTAACAGGAGAATTACATATCTTGTTTATCTTAATTTCCGAAGGCAAAACACTTTCCGTATCCTTCCAGACAGCAGAGCCGGCCTCATAACAATCTTTACTGCCGGCAAAAACGCTGCCGTATGTAGAGAACAAAAATGAAATCACCATCAACACAGTTAAAGCTTTTTTATCCATTACAACCCTCCTTCAGCAGAAAACTTTCCAACATAAAAAATGGGCTTTATTTAACTGCTTAACACTTAATTCCTAATAATCAAGAAAACATGCTTTCCAAAACAACAAATACCTAATACTCCTATAGGGTATAACTATAAAGCGGGTTTGTCAAGTTTTTTTATCAGGTTTAATTTTTTTATGCTGTATATAGCTTATCAGATAATAGAGGAAATGGAAGTCTCGGAACTGCTTTTAAAAAACCGCCTGATTTTTGATCTTATCAGTGAAATTACTACCTGCAACCAGAGACGGCGAGAACTTCTAAGTCTTTGCTTTATCTCTTTGAGAAAATCACCGTAGTTCTTACTGCCTCTTAATACCTCCATGTATATCTCCATAAAGGAAGGATTCTTATAAAGAAGGTCGTACCATATATGAGGGAATTTATAAATAATTTCCGCAACCCTTTTGGCAGATGAAAATTCTCCGTACATCTCCTTTTCAATAGAGGCCTGAATATCATCGGGATTAAGTCCTTTATTCCATGTCTTAAGTATCTCACGGCTTAAAATGTTTGCCGACTCTATGGCATATGATATGCCCTCGCCTAAAAACGGATCTACCATGCCCCCCGCGTCACCTATTAAACATACCTTATTACGGGCGACTCTCGAATTATTATGAGAAAAAACGGGGATAATCCATCCCTTGAGTCTCTTAAACCTTAAATCCTCCAATCCCTTTCCATGCAGAAAACCATTAAAATATTTCTTGATATCATCTATCTTATCCTTTTGTCCTGCAACGCCAACCGATACAGCGCCATCCTTTGGGAATATCCATCCATAACCGGCGGGTATATAACCAAAATCTATTGAGACCATCCCTTTTAAACTCTTTAACTGACCGGCGTCTGCGTCTGCCTCACCTTCCATAGCAATACCGATCTCTCTCTTAACGTCCGGAAAAAATCTCTTTGCAACCACACTGAAGGGTCCGTCCGCCCCTATAAGATACCTCCCCCTATAACTGCATCTTGCAGTACACACCTCTAAAAAACCCCCTCTGTCATGGATATCTTTTACAGCCTCGCCATCTCTGATATCAACCCCCGCCTCCTTTGCCTTATCAACAAGAAGGGAGTCAAACCTATCCCTCTGCACCATATAAGCAACAGGCTCATCTGAACGAATGGTTACTTCCCTTTTGAATTTGTTTGTAAAAACAACACCGCTTACAGTGTGTTCCACCACACCTTTGAAATCAAAATCAAGAAGAGAATCTATCTTTTTGGAGAGACATCCGCCACAGGGTTTGTAACGGGGAAAGGTTTCCCTGTCAAGGGCAAGAATCTGTAAGCCGCCCTTCTTAAGCTTATATGAAGCAGTGGAACCTGCCGGCCCAAGACCCACAACAATTACATCATATATATCCATGTTTCCTGATTAAAAATAGTACAGAAGGAATGAGATAAAGCTGATAAGCTCTATACTGCTCCACCTGACCCCTCGAATTCTTGAACCCTATTTTAGTACTAAAGTTTTACTTTACAAAACGGTTCACTGTATCCATAAGTTCGTTAATCTTCTTTGTGGAATCTCCCATCCTAATAGCTTCAGAAACACAGCTTTCCATATGACGTTTCATCACCATAAGCGCAACCTTGTCAAGCGCCCTTTTGACGGCGGTTATCTGGTTGACTATATCTATGCAGTACCTCTCCTCGTCAACCATCCTCTGGATACCTTTGATCTGTCCTTCAATTTTTTTCAACCTGCCTAAAGCCTTCTTTTTAACCTCGGTGTCTATCATTAGAACATCTCCTTATAGATTTTATCGGACATTATCTCTCCGGTTTTCCCGCCTTCACATAAAACCTGTCTGCAAGGGCTTCTTTGATCAAGTCTCAATATCTTTATCTTTAAGCAGCTCGATTTCTTCCAAAAAAGAGAGAAGTTTCTCCTGCCTTTTTGTAAGCCCCAGGATATAGGCAAAAAGCACAACCCAGATTATAGCATAAGCAAAAAATAGATAAAACATATTACTCATAATTCATCCTCCTTTAATCTATCGGCCTTGAAAATCTCTATCTCCCTCTCCGCCAGAGAAAGATTTACCCTTAATACAAAGATAACACCGGATAATATAAGAAAAGCAACCATACTCAAGACCAGCGCCTTTATCAAAGCAGGCTCCAGTCCGACATCGGAAGAGGATTTTATCACATATGGGTGTATAGACCTCCAC
>JALXFI010000261.1 GCA_027069035.1 bacterium | reverse complement strand
TATCTCTTCACTTGTGAGGAACACCTCCGAACCCACAAGGTTTAGAGACTCCTCACTCCTCTTCTCTACACCTTTACACTTTACAAGAATAAAGGACTTATAAGGCTTAAGAACCTCAATCTCAAAAACTCTCTCAACACCGCCTTTACGCAGTAAAAGTTTTTTCCACTTTTTTTCTTCTACAGTGCCCCATGGCTTAAGTTTAAGGTAACCCCTTATACCATGAAGGCCTGTTATTACCCCTACCGAAAGTATTGTAAAACCCTCTTCTAATAATAAATCACTCTATTATCTCAAGGACAGACCTCTTATTGAGCTTGGTTGATGCGGCATTAAGTATCGTCCTCATTGCCCTTGCGGTTCGGCCCTGCTTTCCTATAACCTTTCCCAGATCCTCTTTTGCAACCGCAAGTTCGATCACTGCGGTTCTATCGCCCTCAATCTCGGAAACCTTCACCTGTTCCGGATTATCCACAAGAGACTTGGCAATGTATTCAATGAGTTCCTTCATCTTTATCACCTCCGCCTGATAATGTGCTTATCGATTAGCGCTACCCCCTTTTAATGCCAAAAACCGTGTCTAAAAAGAAAACTCATATATATTAGCTGCAAACAAATACCTTTTTAGGCATTCGCAAGTTTGCCTAAAATGCCCTGCCTTTTAAAAAGACTCTTAACCGTATCCGAAAGCGTCGCCCCATTTTTTACCCAGTGAAAGACCCGCTCTTCTTCTATCTCCACCAACGCAGGGTCCTTTACAGGGTTATAGGTGCCCACGACCTCTATAAATCTACCGTCACGTGGAAATTCAGAGTCTGCAACAACAATTCTGTAAAAAGGGTTTTTCTTCTTCCCCAATCTTGTCAAACGTATTCTGATAGCCAATTTTCCCTCCTGATCGTTATTAAGTTTTTATCTTAAATACCAACTATCCAAACAAGCCCTGCATATTAAAGGGATTTATTCCTCTCTTGAACCCCTTCTTTTTCATGCTTGCAAGAAGCTTGCTTGTCTGCTTATGCTGCTTTATAAGTTTGTTTACATCCTGAACCGCCGTGCCACTGCCTTTGGCGATTCTCTTTCGCCTGCTGCCGTTAAGTATGGACGGGTTGCGCCTTTCTTCCAAGGTCATTGAGTTTATAATTGCCTCCACCCTTGTTAAAGCCCCGTCATCAACCTTAAATCCCTTCTTCTTTATCTCATTAAATCCAGGCATCATACCAAGTATACTATCCAGAGGCCCCATTTTTTTAATCTGTCTTATATGTGTGCGGAAATCTTCAAATGTAAAATCGTTTTTTCTTAGCTTTTTTTCAAGTTTAGCGGCATCTTCTTTGTTGATTTCCTCTACCGCCTTGTCAATCAGGGTTAGGACATCGCCCATACCGAGTATCCGCCCTGCAATCCTGTCGGGATGAAAAGGCTCAAGTGCATCAAGTTTTTCGCCCGTCCCCATAAACTTTATCGGCCTGCCCGTTACCACCTTCATGGAAAGGGCTGCTCCTCCCCTTGCATCGCCGTCAAGTTTGGTGAGGATTATCCCGTCTATTCCTACACCTTTAAGAAATCCTTCTGCAATCCTTACCGCATCCTGACCGGTCATAGCATCGGCCACAAACAGTATCTCATCGGGGTTTATTTCTCTTTTTACCGCCGCAAGTTCCCCCATAAGCTCATCATCTATATGAAGCCTGCCGGCAGTATCAATTATCATAATATCATACAGTTTGCCTTTACCATAGCGTAAAGCCTTTCTACAGATATCCCTTGTGTCCTTATTTCCCTCTGTAGAAAACACATCCACATTCAATCCCTGTCCCAGTTTTTCAAGCTGAAGGGTTGCCGCAGGTCTATACGGATCCGCAGGAACAAGGAGCGGGTTCTTCCCCTTATTTTTAAAATAGCGTGCAAGTTTGCCTGCCGTAGTTGTTTTTCCTGAGCCCTGAAGCCCAACAAGCATCACAACAAACGGTGGAGAACCCTTTAGCTCTATCCCCAACCATGTTTCCCCCATAACCTTCGCAAGCTCTTCCCTTACAACCTTTATAAATTGCTGCCCCGGGGTCAGACTGTTAAGGACATCCTTACCCATTGCCCTTGTCCGGACAGAGTCAAGAAAGTCCATGACCACCCTGTAGTTGACATCTGCTTCAAGCAAGGAAAGCTTTATCTCCTTAAGCGCATCCTTGATATTGGATTCCTTAAGTACCCCATGCCCTTTAAGTTTTTTAAAAACGCCGCTTAATCTTTCGCTGATCCTCTGAAACATATTTAAACCACTGTCCGTTGTAGTTATTGTCAATAAAAATACCGCACAAGATATTAAAAATACACAAAAAATAATTTTATGTCAAGAGAAAATGAAATTTTGAAAATGAAATTTTATCTGTCTGTGTGTAAACTTACGCAGACAGGCACTAATCAGCACAAGCAAGTATTATTGTGTTGAGGGGTCGATCTCCATGCAAGGAGTATCTATTTATGCTAACATTAAAGACCTGACCCCAAGCTCTTATCTTATTGTGTTGAGGGGTCGATCTCCATGCAAGGAGTATCTATTTATGCTAACATTAAAGACCTGACCCCAAGCTCTTATCTTGAAAGCCAGACCTGTATCTTTCCTGCAAGTGTTTTATCTACTGCAAACTGACTGTTTCCTACCTGAAAAACAAATGAAGGAAACCTCTGAAGAAGTGTTATGGACGCACCTGGGAGCGCCCCCATAGCCATTATCTTCCTTAATATCTCCGGATCGTCGGTGTGGATATATGCTATCTTGCCTTTTTCGGCCTTTTTTAGATAAGAAAGGGGTTTAACAAGGCTGTCAGGTGTTTTAATCCCTTTTCTGCAACAGTCACCTTCGGGAATAGTTCTTCCATGGGGACATTTTCTCGGGTGTCCAAGAAGGATACATATGTTGTCTTCTACACCTTTATGAAGCGCATGTTCAAACTTGCATCCTACCTCGTGTACAAGACTCTCTCCCACATTGAGGACATCCCTGAGCAACCTTTCTGCAAGCCTGTGTCTCCTGACACAAAGTCTCCCTTCTTTTCTCCCTTTTTCCGTCAGCAGGTCATTATTTTTAAGAGAGGTATAACCTCCATCTAATAATTCCTTAAAATTATCATTATCCTTAAACATCCTGATATCTGGAGGATTGTCCCTCTCAACCGCTTCGATCCATAAGGTTTCCAATATCTCTTCGGCCTTGTCAGTCAGATGCATGGCCGTCTCCTTTTTTGAATATCTTTTTTAACCACTCAGGTTCCTCCGGCATCTCAAAACCACAATTCGGACACCTTATAAGATTGCATCCTTTGTTTATTGAGCAGGCTTTACACGATTTGCGGGCATTAATCTTATCAAACCTGCAGCCGCAGAGCGTACACTTCATATCACAACCCCAAGACTATTCAAGATAAGATTTGCCGCATAAGCTACAAGAAACGAAAAGAAGAGAACAAATACCGATATGCCTATGCCGGTCTTAAAACCCCTCTCTTTTATATTCATAAGAAACTGTGCTATACACGGCAGAAAGAGGGTAAGCGCAATAGATGCAACAACAAGCTGTACACCGGTTAAAAGACCTGACTTATTCAAATCGTAGAGCCCCGCAGCTCCGTAGTCCCTTCTGAAAAAACCAAAAAGAAATATCCTGGCAGCCTCTTGAGGCAGCCCCAACACCGCCACAGGTTTTGATAGGAGCTTTAAAATAACATCAAACAACCCGGTAACCTGACCCAACCATATAAAGATACTTGCATAAATAAAAACCGGAAGTATCTCCATTAAATACCACTTAACCCTTGAATATGTTTTTACAACGATATTATAAGGTTTTGGAAATCTCAAGGGCGGTACTTCCATATAAAAAACAGGGGGTTCGCCAGGCATTATCCTTGCTGTGAGAAAACCTATAAACATGAAGACAAGGACTATTGTGCCGGTCCATATAAACATTGCAGTGGTGTTTTCTCCAAGCAATGCAAGAATCACCCCCAACTGCGCAGAACAAGGGACAGCAAGAGCTAAAAGTACCGTAGAAATAAGACGTTCTCTTTTCGTTGGAAGTGTCCTTGTTACAAGCGTTGCCATGGTATCGCAACCAAGCCCTAAGACCATCGGTATCACCGCTCTTCCGCTAAGTCCTATAGACTTAAAGACCCTGTCGATGAGCATTGCCAGTCTGGGAAGATAGCCGGAGTCCTCAATTATTGAAAATGCAATAAAAAATATTGAAACTATCGGAAGGATAATCGCAATGGAATACCTGAGCCCAAGTGTCAAAACCCCGTATTCACCTACAAAAAGGCTCTGGATTATCGGCCACGGAATAATCTCAGAGAATATCCCTGATAAAAACGGATTTATGTACTGCTTAAAAACTACACCCTCAAGAAAATCCACTAACGTTCCGGCACCAAACCCTCCGACAAACTTATAGACACCATAGTACAAAACAAGAAACAGGATCGGCAGACCGGTTACCGGATTCATCGTTATCTGGCTTAACCTCTCATTAAAGGATATGCCCTTCTTTTTAGTATGTTTGACATTATGCGAGAATAATTCATCTATCCTATTCCTGCGCCGCATTGTGGAAAAGTAATCAAAAGGTCTTTTATAGTATCTTTTTGCCTCATCAATAATACCCTTAATCCTATCCACCGCTTCCGGATCTCTTTCAGCCACAAGAGAGAGGATCTCCTTATCACCCTTAAGACACAAAAGCCCTATCATCCTTTTGGAGAGCGTATAATCCGCTTTTAATAACGCCTGAATCTCCTGCAGAGCCGTCTCCATTTTAAGATATTCAGGGGCTTCCATATATTTGATCTCCGTCTTGCCTCTTTCATAATCTTTTACCCTTTTTTTAAGCTCATCCACCCCCCTGCCTTCGGTGCAAATAGTTGGAACAACAGGTATCCCTAACTCTCTTTCCAGCCCATTTATATCAATATCCAATCCAAGCCTCTCAGCCTCATCCATCATGTTCAGGACCAGGATCGTCGGCAGACCGGCCTCTATCAACTGAAGAGTAAAGACAAGCATCCTGTCAAGGTTTTTGGCGTCTATAACATGAAGAACAACAAACGGCCTTTCTTTAAGCAGGATGCGTCTTGCAACGCCTTCCTCTTCAGTTAAAGGAAGCAGTGAATACATGCCGGGCGTATCCACAACCTCAAACTCTTCACCACCTATCTCGGCCTTTCCCCTTGACACACTTACAGACGTCCCCGGGTAATTTGAAACAACCGCATAGATACCCGTAAGGTTATTAAACATAACACTCTTACCAACATTCGGGTTTCCAACAAGGGCA
>JALXFI010000260.1 GCA_027069035.1 bacterium | reverse complement strand
TCCAGATGACATGCTGCTTTCAATTGCTCCAGGGCCTGTAATAATTGCGGCTCATAAAGCTTCTCGCCCGTAATATTGGTAACACCCTTTCCCTTTTGAACAAAGCGGATCATGGGAGTCTTGTTGTAAAAACCCACGACCTCAATAATATCGTTGATAAAATAGCGATAGAGTCCATTCTGCGTCGTGGCAATAATATAATACTGCCGATCTTGTGCGATCTCTTTCAATCTTAAAAAACTTGGATCTTCATTTTCCAGATCGTTTACTGCAATAAACTCGTAGAAATTTTCATCAAGAGAAGGGATTTCGATATTATCAAGGGCATCTATCGTAATTGTCCCCCGGAATTCACTCGATAGATAACCCAGTTCCACTACCTTCGTGGAGGAGGCCAGTTGTTCTTTTAAAGCAGGAATCAATATGCCGCAACTGCCTCCAGTCCATGTTACGACAGATTTTAGATGAGGCCATATTTCATCAAATCGAAGCGCTCGCTTTGATGAAAGCTCTCTCAATTCCCTCGCCCGCACAGGCTGTTTTCTGAAACAGCGCCTAATATGCTCATTTAACTTTAATGTTTCATTCCGATGTCCCAGGGACTCAAGCTTTCCTGTTTCAATACATTCAAGCAACTGCTCTTTGTGTGTGTTGATCAGATCCGCTAACTTCAAAAAAGTCGATGGGTTGGGACTCGCCATACAGCTCAAGTTTTTCTCTGCGATTGAAAATGCGGCGATCAAGAGGTATTTCAATTCGTAATCTTCGACTTCATAAACGGGATAAGGAACGACAAACTTCGACCGCATGAACCTGGGTAGATTTTTATAAAGGAGGCCTGACATCGAGCCATAGGGGACGCCCGAAGCCAGATGTCCCTCAACTGCGGGACTCACAATGCTCAGGATTTTACCACTGAAAACGCCGGAAATGGCTTTATATTGCACATATGAAAATATTTGTTGAACTTGTTGGAGTTGAGAAAGCGTGCTTTTGAAAATAGGAATATATTTCGGCTGGCCCGTGGTGCCACTCGTTTGTGTGTAGATAACCGGGTCTTCCTGATTTAAGTAGGGCTTTTTTTCGTCTTCCTGTTTTTCAATGTGCTTCCTCAGATCT
The DNA here is from genome assembly GCA_027069035.1 of bacterium. Taxonomy (GTDB): domain Bacteria; phylum Desulfobacterota; class GWC2-55-46; order S146-80; family JALXFI01; genus JALXFI01. The sequence goes on along the minus strand of JALXFI010000260.1, from coordinate 706 downwards.
TCATAGGATTGAACCGGAACAGAAGCAACAAAGGTCTGATAGTTGGTAATCCTGCTGAAGTGATGTGCTTTTCCAAAAACAGTTTTCCGGTTTGTCTGCAAAATTCTCTTTAGAAGCTTATCTTGAGCCGTCTGAGGATTTCTCGTTTTCTTGACCAAGGGTCTCCAGAGCAGGTTTTGAACCAACGACATCTTCATCCACAGGAAGAATTTTGAGAAGATATGTCCTAGATTATAAACCATCTTTAAGCCTGATCGATTCCTCTGATAAAAGGCGTTTGCATCTGCTTAAAAAATCCCATCGGGTAGTTTCTATTTTTAAGCCCCAAGTCAATGACTTCCCGCCCTTCGGGTAAAAACCGGGTTCCAAATAATAAATCCCAAATAATCAAATTGTTTCCATAATTAGTATTGGCCTCCTCAATAATTAGAGAATGATGCCATCGGTGCAGCTCGGGTCCGCTGATAATGTAATTGAGAAAGCCCAGCCGAAGGTGGATATTACAATGTTGAAAAAAACCGTTCAGGGCATAAAAGACAAAATAAATCGACAACACTTCTTCTGAAACGCTCAGGATAATAAAGGGAAAGGCATCAAAAAGAAATTGCAAACCCTTATCGAGTGGATGAAAACGCCCCACATTGAACCAATAGAGTTTCTCAGGTGAATGATGTACTGAATGAAAGCGCCATAAAGGATACCATTC
>JALXFI010000259.1 GCA_027069035.1 bacterium | reverse complement strand
TTTCCCTTGAAGCTCCGGTATCACAAGCCCCACAGCGCGGGCAGCGCCTGTAGTAGTAGGTATCATGGAAAGCGCCGCAGCCCTTGCCCTTCTTAAATCCTTATGCGGAAGATCAAGTATGTTCTGGTCATTGGTATATGAATGGACGGTGGTCATAAAACCCTGTTTTATACCAAACTCTTTCAAAAGCACCTTTGCAACCGGAGAGAGACAGTTGGTGGTGCATGAGGCATTGGATATTATCCTGTGTTTTGATGGGGTCAAACGTTCATGATTTACTCCCATACATACAGTTATATCCGGTTCCTGTGCAGGGGCGGATATAATAACGGTATCTGCTCCCGCTTCAAGGTGCATCCCCGCCTTTTCCCTTGATCTGAAAAGGCCTGTACATTCAAGCACAACATCCACCCCAAGTTCTTTCCACGGAAGTTTGGAGGGGTCACGTTCCGAAAGTATCCTGATACTTCTATCGCCAATAATCAAGTTACTGTTATGAGCCTTTACTTCTTCGTTTACCATGCCGAATATAGAATCGAACTTGAACAGATGAGCCAAGGTGCCGGCATCCGTAAGATCGTTTATAGCGACAAACTCTATGCCCTGCTCACCAAGAGATGCCCTTACCACATTCCTCCCAATCCTTCCAAACCCGTTTATAGCGACTCTCATATCACATCTCCCTCCTTAATTTAGTTTCTATACAATTTGTTTTTAATGATTGGGACAGTCTCCACAATTATCGCTTGTTTCCGCGTAAATCCGTGTCCCTTCAAAAGATATTCAGTGTATTCTGCGGTTTATTCTTTCAGTGATTTCAGTGTATCCAACAATTATAGATACATTTGTATTTCGCATCACACATCTTAACCAACAACATTATGCACTTACCTCTGCTGTGCATATTATACATATCGGGTTTATGAGTCAATCTTTTTTCTTATAAGGACTCATGTTAAAGGAATAACACATGAAAAAACTACTTTGAATGTCTGTCCGCAACCTTAGCCGCGCCATAGGCGTCAGGTTTTATCACTGCCGGATAACCTGATCCCGTAACCACACCCACCACCTCTTTTATTATATCCTTCGTATCACCGTTATGACCGACATCAAGGTGTATCTCTAAATGCAGTTTGGAAAGCCCGTTCTTTGAAAGCTCTACCTTCAATATGTCCGCAACTTCAACACTCAGCAATGCCTCATAAAACATCCGCTGGCGCAGACTTTTTATCCTCCTGTTGCAAAATTTTTTATAATAATAACGCCCACCGTGACCCACCCTGTGAATAACAACAGCGCTTACAAATATCGTATTATCGTTAAATTGAATGGAGTCAGAACCTATAATAAGATTATAGCGTTTCTTTGGATACTGCTCAACATACTCGGTCACATTTTCAAAGACCTGTTTCAATGTAAGACAACCAAACGTAGGACTCCTAAATCGTTGTTCATTTAAAGATAATTTTTGTAAGGTCTCCATTTTCCATTAATTCTACAATAAACTGTGTAAAAAAAGAGAATATCTGCAATCCATGACATCATCCGCATTCGGTATACCCGCACGCCCTGCAGGTAACACAACCCTCCACATGTTCTATCATGCCGCCACAGTCAGGGCATGCGCCTCTGAAATTTACTCCGGTGGATGTCCTGATATCTGAAGTCTTTACATTCGTATATGTACTTACATCATCCTTAGCGTTAGCCTGCGGCATCTGGGACTTATAATTTACATACCAGTCAAGCGCCCTTGCAACCGCATCCGAACATGAAAGGTTCTTCTTACCGTTTCCGGTAAATACAGGTATGTGGCAGCTTATACCACGCAGTTGTTTTATAACCTCTTCAGGCTGTATCCCACTTCTTAGAGACAGAGACGCCAGCCTGCCTATAGCCTCGCACTGAGAAGCCACACAGCCCCCAGCCTTGCCAATCTGGGTAAACAACTCAAATATCCTCCCCTCTTCATCCTCATTAATGGATACATAAAGGTTGCCGCAACCTGTTTTCATTTTACGCGTTGCGCCAAAGGTCACCTCTCCCCGCGGTCTTGGCGTCCTGTATTCAAACTTTGAACGCTTAATATGATCATGGCCTTCCACCCCATTGTCCACTCCACTGGTTTGAGCATCGTTAATCCCTTCATCACCACTCTCTATCTTATTTAAAACCTGGACTTCTCTGCTGCCGTCCCTATAAACAGTGACACCTTTACATCCCAGTCTGTATGCAAGTTTATAGACCTCTGATACATCTTCCTTGGTTGCATCATTGTGAAAATTTACCGTTTTGCTCACTGCATTATCCGTATGCCTCTGAAAGGCCGCCTGCATCTTTATATGCCATTCAGGTGTAACATCGTGGGCTGTGACAAAAGCCCTTCTCATCTCATCAGGGACCCCATCTATATACTTTATACTACCTTCTTCAGCTACTTTGCTGATTAGTTCTTTACTATAAAAACCCCTTGAACGCGCAACTTCTTCCAAGATCGGATTTACCTCAACCAACTGCTCGCCATCAAGTATCCCCTTCCTGACAAATGAAAGGGCAAAAAGCGGCTCTATCCCGCTGCTTGCACCGGAAATTATACTTATTGTGCCGGTAGGCGCTATCGTGGTAGTTGTGGCATTCCTTACACGGATACCCCGTGCATCCCATATACTCCCCTTATAGTTCGGGAAAACTCCCCTCTTACCGGCGAGCTCCTGAGAAGACTCTATCGCCCTTTCATGTATAAAACTCATAACCTCTTCCGCCTTGCCGACAGCTTCGTCACTGTTGTATGGTATGCCAAGTTTAATAAGCATATCCGCCCAGCCCATTACACCAAGCCCTATCTTCCTGTTCCCCTTGGTCATCTCCTCGATCTTAGAAAGAGGATATCTGTTCATGTCTATTACATTGTCCAGAAAATGCACGGAATCCGATACTGTTCTTCCAAGCCTCTGCCAGTCTACACCTGAATCATTTGTCATAACAGAGAGGTTTATTGATCCTAAATTACATGATTCATATGGAAGAAGGGGCTGTTCCCCACATGGGTTGGTAGACTCTATCTCTCCGAGATGAGGTGTGGGATTGTCACCGTTTATCCTGTCAAGAAAGACAATACCGGGCTCTCCATTAAGCCATGCCATCTCCACGATCTTATTAAAAACATCGCTTGCCTTCAATTTCCCAGTCTCTCTTCCGTTTCTTGGGTTTATAAGACTGTACTCGGAGTCCTCTTCCACCGCCTTCATAAATTCCTCTGTAATGCCTACGGAAATATTAAAATTATTCAGCCTGGTACTTTTTTCTTTACACACAATGAAATCCATTATTTCAGGGTGATCAACCCTTAATATCCCCATATTGGCGCCACGTCTTGTGCCGCCCTGTTTTATCGTCTCGGTTGCCGCATCAAAAACCGTCATAAAAGAGACCGGTCCGCTTGCCTTTCCCATTGTGCTTGTTACAACATCATCTTTTGGTCTGAGTCTGCTGAACGAAAAACCAGTGCCACCACCGCTTTGATGTATAATGGCCGTCTGTTTTACCGCATCGAAGATGCCTGCCATAGAGTCCTCTATGGGGATAACAAAACAGGCGGAAAGCTGCTGGAGTTCTCTTCCTGCATTCATAAGAGTAGGAGAGTTGGGCATAAATTCCAAGCGAGCCATCATAGAAAAGAACCTCTCCTCTATATCCTTAATATCAGCACTGCTGTCGTATATAAGGTCTGCGCGGGCTATGTTTTGAGCAACCCTTAAAAACATATCATAGGGAGTCTCCAACGGTCTGCCGCTCTCATCCTTTTTAAGATACCTCTTTTCAAGCACCTGAAGGGCGTTCTCCGTCAAGTTTATCACCCTATTGTACATCTTACGCCCATGTCTTTTTTCCATCTCACTACTAAGCGGCATAGTTTCCGATTCTCTTAAAATCTCCATAACTCCCCTCCTGCTTGAATAAAGGTTGTAAAATATTATCTGTGCAGATTTACTTAGTTTTCATCCGGAAAGGGTTCTTTTTCGCAACTCTAAAGTCAATCTTCAGGTTTGTTTGTGCGACATACTTCAGCACGCCTCCGCACAAACCCATAGAATACATTGGCTTCCTTGACCTTGCAAAAAACTCCTCTCAGTACGAGTCGTTCCGACCTTTCCGAATTGAAAACTTATTTAGTGTCTATATATGGGTTTTCGGATAGACACTAATTAATTGTAAGAATAGGAAAAATTTAAAGATACACTGAAAATCAAAGGATAATTTTTACTTTTCCACAGCCTGTTGATAACTTCATATTGTATCTTAAATTCTTTTAACCACAACATATTGTATTTGTCAAGCCAAAAAGCATTTATTTTTATTTTATGCAAAAAAACAGATAAGGGGATTTGGGATAGACATTAAGGGCTCAAACAAAAACCCTTTTTATCACCCTTTTAATCCAGCCGCCTCCTACAACTTCATCTCCATTATATAATACCGCCGCCTGTCCCGGGGCAACCGCGCCCTGAGGTTCTTTAAAATATATACGAAGAAGACCGTCTTCAAAAACCACACTCGATTCTGCGCCCGGATGCCTGTAGCGTATCTTACAAACCGCCCGGTCCGGAAAACCTTCCTCAGGGTTTACAAGATTTACAAACTGCGCCTCCAGTCCGTTTGAGAGAAGCTCTTCTTTGGAGCCGACTGTTATTCTTCCCGCCCCCTTATCTATTGCCGTTACATAAAGGGGCTTATTTGCGGATATACCGATCCCCCTTCTTTGTCCAACGGTAAACCTGTGAATGCCTTCATGCCTTCCAAGCACATTACCGTCGGCATCTACAATTTCTCCCGAAGTAAAGTCATCCGTTCTTGCCGACAGAAAAGCGGAGTAATCACCATCAGGCACAAAACATATCTCCTGACTCTCCCCCTTGTCCGCCACCTTAAGTCCCTTCTTCCCTGCAATATCCCGCACCTCAGCCTTTGTAATATCTCCAAGAGGGAAAAGGAGTCTTTTCAACTCTTTCTGGCCAAGTGTAAAGAGGAAATACGACTGGTCCTTTGAGGTATCCACACCTTTTAAAAGGTGATATGAGCCCTCCCCGTCATTGAGTATCCTTGCATAATGTCCTGTAGCAAGATAGTCGGCCTCAAGCTCGCATGCCTTTCTTAAAAGTATATCAAACTTTAAATGTTCATTGCATTTAAGGCATGGATTAGGGGTTTCGCCCTTAAGATACGAGTTTACAAAATAATCTATCACATGTCTTGAGAATGCCTCTTTAAGGTTTACAACATAGTGCGGAATGTCCAATTGATAAGCCACCCTGCGAGCATCATGGATATCTTCTATAGAGCAGCATGAACCGC
>JALXFI010000258.1 GCA_027069035.1 bacterium | reverse complement strand
TTTTTGCAGCATAATTCAAGATATCAATGCAGTCTTTATGAAGCAGCGGTTCGCCGCCTGATACGGCAAGCGAGGCATCCTCACACACCGAAAGTTGATCGATAATATCAAAAACCTTTTCTTTTTTTAGTTCCCTGTTGTTTGCAGTTTCATTAATAACACCACAGTGTATGCACCTTAGATTGCATCTTTCGGTAATATTGAGATGAAGGCGGCTTAAACGATGCTTACTTGATTTTATACATTTATGCGGGTGGTTGTTAAAGAAGCTGGCTTGAAAGAGCTGTGATAAATATGATTCTACATCCCTGTTGATACAGGCAAGGTTGGCGTTGTATCTTTCGGCAATTAAGGAAGCAATTTCCCCTGCCGTAAGAGAGCCGTTGCAGAGTTTTATTATCTCCATACCGACATCATTAACTATAACCCAGTTGGATTTGTTATGATGCAGAAGCAGATTTAAGGCGCCCCTTTTCTTATGAAAGAAATCTCCGCTTATCTCCGGCTTAAATCCATTAAGTTGTGACAAATCCAACACGACTTAAACAACACTCCTCCCCAAAACCCCAATAATAGTAAAAAAATTGATTTATAGGAAAAACAGTAGAAAATATTAGACGACAAACATAAGCCTTAACAGCCAATAACGGAACCGCCAAACGGGCTGCAGGCCTGAGCAGGTCCCAATTCCTTTAAAAGCTGATCACCATTATAAGTTATTATTTTGGGCGGCTCATACTCAGGTGCCCTTTTCTTTAACTCCTCTTGCGGTTTGCTCTCCAAATCTGTTTTTTTCTCCATCCCTTCCTCCTTTGTTTTAATGTTCATTAAATTGAAAAATTATGCTTTGTATATATATTTGCAGATAAAAGCTAAACCTTAACATTACTTTTGTAGCGCTCTTTTAATAACCCCTTTCCTTCCATATCTTTAATAACCTTTTTAATATCCTCGGTTACATCACTGTTTCCAGAAAAAGAAAACCTCTTTCTTATTTCCTCCTCAATCTCACTCAGAGTGTGACTGCCGTCGGACATCTTCCAGACAACCCTTGATGTCCCGTTTAAAATATGCAATTTATCCTTGCAAGGGTCGTAGAGCATCAGTTCCTCGCCCAAATCCTGCCCCTGCAATCCGTCTATCCTGTCCGGCCTTTTATTGCACATAGATACACCTAAAAATCTCTGCAAAGAGATTTTATTTAAAAGAAAGGGTATATTGGTTCTTTATTGAAATGGATCTGAAATTATTCTTGTTAGAATCTATAAGACAGATTGATTAAAATAGATACATTCATGAAGACTGGCATTAAAAGAAATTAATCAATTTCTGTGCTTATCCACCTAAACACTTATTATTTATTTAAAATAAATTAAAGCTTATTCATAAAAGCGAATTCAGCAGAAGGATTTGAATGCAAGATTAATGCCTTCTGTTATACACAGAATAACGGAGAGTTAGCCGGGTTTGATTTTATATAACAAGATTAATGTGTTGAGCTCCACTTTCAAAAACGTTATCTATTAAGCAACACAAAACAAAAGAAGATAATTTGGGTTATTTGCCTCTTTTACTCCTCCCTATATGGGCGATATAACCCTATTGTTTTTGATTTATATAAATAGGTTTTCAGGTATATTTAATTGAAATGTGATAATATAACGTCTCAATCGATAGAAGGTTTAACCAACAAAATATATTAACTGATGAATACTCTCCTTTCCGTAATAATCCCTGTCTATAATGAAGAAAAGGTGATTAAAAATACCTTAAATGTAATTACAACACACCTTGAACGATTGAATTTTTCATATGAGGTTATGGTAGTC
>JALXFI010000257.1 GCA_027069035.1 bacterium | reverse complement strand
CAGTCCACGCCTTACCGGTCATACAAACTCTAACTCCCTGCTTCAGCCATATTAAAACCCTCGGACCTCAGGGCCTCGGATTGATAATGCACGGTCAGGGCATCGATTATTTCGTCTATATCCCCCCTCAAGGATTGTGTTTAAACGATAGAGAGTTATGTTAACCCTGTGGTCTGTCACCCTGCCTTGAGGAAAATTATATGTGCGAATCTTTTCGCTTCTCTCTCCGGTGCCGACCTGACTCTTTCTCTTTTCAGCGATCTCGCTTTCCTGCTCTGATTTTTTAACCTCAAGAAGCCTTGCGGCAAGAACCTTTAATGCCTTCGCCTTGTTCTTATGCTGTGATTTCTCATCCTGACACGATACAACAAGCCCTGTCGGCACATGCGTCACCCTTACCGCAGAATCCGTTGTATTTACACTCTGACCGCCTGGCCCCGAAGATCTAAATACATCTATACGCAGGTCCTTGTTGTCAATCTCAACCTCCACCTCTTCAGCCTCAGGTAAAACGGCCACGGTAACGGTTGAGGTATGGATCCTCCCCTGGGTTTCAGTCTCAGGGACCCTCTGCACCCTGTGTACCCCGCTTTCATACTTGAGCCGGCTGTACACATTGTCTCCTTCAATAAGGGCGATAAGCTCCTTGAATCCACCTACGCCTGTCTGGTGCTGGCTCATTATTTCGACCTTCCAGCCCCTGTTTATTGCATAACGGCTGTACATCCTGAAAAGATCGGCGACAAAGAGCGCCGCCTCGTCTCCTCCTGTGCCGGCCCTTATCTCAATGATAACATTTCTTTCATCCGAGGCATCCTTTGGAAGAAGGAGTATCGTAATCTTATCTTCCAACTCTTTTAATCTCATCTCAAGGTTCTCTATCTCTTTATTTGCCAGATCCCTAAGTTCACTGTCGTCTTCACTCAACAATTCCTTGTTCTCTTTGATCTCGTTTTTAATCTTCTTATACTCGCCGTATATATCAACGACTTCCTTTATAGATGAATACTCTTTGAGCATGGACTGATACATATCCCTGTCGGAGATCACCTCGGGTTTGCTTATGAGAGATTCAATCTCCGAGAACCTTGCTTCCATTTTTTTTAGCCGACTGAACATAATTATCCATTTATTTCTAAAAAGGCATAGGCCATTAAAGGCCTTCTAAATTACATAAATTACCCAAAAAACCTATCCCTGTTTTTGGGAATCACAAAACCTTAAACTCTTCCCTCACCTCATCAGCCCTGCCGCAGGTCATTTCACCTTCGGCGCATCTTCCTCTAACACATCCCGGGCCTGCCCCCTTAAAGATAACTGGCGCAACCTTACGCGCCAAAACGAGCATCTTTTTAGCCATCAACCTTATCTCCCACTGTGCCCTCTCACAGCACCTTAAAGTAAAAAAATGGAGAAGCTCCCTTGCATTCATCGTGACAATGATCTTTGTTGCAGCGGCGTTTGGAAGTATATAGCGGGCATCTTCAGCAGGGATATTATCATCGATAAATCCTTTATACATATCAAAGATGCGGTTCATCATCCCTTTAAAGCGTTTTTTAAGTTCCGGTCTTGAATCTATATTTGGCGGGATAATATATTCGAGGTTCTCTTTAAATGAAACATATCTCTGGCTCTGCTGAGAATACGAGGCAAGTCTGTGCCTTACAAGTTGATGCGTTGTCGCCCTTGATATGCCTTCAATACCGAATGTAAAACTTACGTGCTCAAGAACAGAAAGGTGTCCAAGTTTTAGTATCTTTTCTATAAACTTTTTATGGTTCTGTCCCGAAACCTTCTCTTCAAGCCCATCTATATCTGAAGCCGTATAGCAGAGTTTTGCCGCAAACGCAATCGTTTTTTCCGGTTCAGGGGTAAATCGAAGAAGCCTCACATTGGGTTCTTCATTCATACAGCAAGTTTCCACTACCCCTCCATGCCGTATTTCTTCCTGAACCTTTCTACCCTTCCGGCTGTATCGACAAGTTTCTGCTTACCTGTAAAAAAAGGATGACAATTGGAACATAACTCTACTTTTATTTCCTTTCTTGTAGACCTGGTTTCCGTTTCAAACCCGCAGGCGCAGTGTACCTTTGCCATCTCATATTTTGGATGTATTCCTTCTTTCATATTGTCCTCCGCATATCAAATTTAAACTATTAATATTAACAGGTATTTAAAGCTATTTCAAGTAAAAAAGCAGGAGTGCACAAAAAAATGTTTTTTATAAGAGATGTTATAAAATAAGGAGACTATGATATTCATCCAATCTATTGTTAAAAAACCTTTTATTTACCCATAACATCAAGAAAATCCCTGTTTGTATCCGTCTCCGCAATCTTATCAAGAAGGAATTCCATGCTTTCTATAGGATTAAGCGGTTGCAGAACCTTTCTTAATACCCAGACCTTGGCAAGCTCTTCCTCCGTCAAGAGCAGATTTTCCTTTCTTGTGCCCGACCTGTTGAGATCAATGGCAGGAAATATCCGTCTTTCAGCAAGTTTCCTGTCAAGATGTATCTCCATATTGCCTGTCCCTTTGAATTCTTCAAAAATGACCTCATCCATTCTGCTGCCGGTATCAACAAGTGCAGTGGCTATAATGGTAAGACTTCCTCCCTCCTCAATATTTCTGGCGGCTCCAAAAAATCTCTTTGGTTTCTGCAGGGCATTGGAGTCAAGACCACCGGAGAGCACCTTGCCGCTTGGCGGAACTACGGTATTGTATGCACGGGCAAGCCTTGTGATACTGTCCAAAAGTATAACTACATCACGCTGGTGTTCAACAAGCCTTTTGGCCTTTTCAATGACCATCTCCGCTACCTGGACATGTCTTTGCGCCGGTTCGTCAAAGGTTGAGCTTACGACTTCACCCTTTACGGAACGCTGCATATCCGTAACCTCTTCAGGACGCTCATCAATCAAAAGAACGATAAGGATCACTTCAGGATGATTTGTTGTAATGCTGTTGGCTATCTTTTGAAGCAGTATGGTCTTCCCCGCCCTCGGCGGTGAAACTATAAGCCCTCTCTGCCCTTTGCCGACAGGGGTGAAAAGGTCCATTATCCTTACAGAGAGATCGCCTTTGGGCGGCACCTCAAGTTTAATACCTTCATCGGCGTAAAGCGGGGTAAGATTATCAAATAATATCTTCTCTCGGGCCAGTTCAGGATCTTCAAAATTAACATTTTCAACCTTTAGCAACGCAAAATATCTCTCGCCTTCCTTTGGCGGGCGTATCTGGCCCGCAACCACATCACCCTTGCGCAAGGCAAATCTCCTTATCTGAGAAGGAGAAACATAAATATCATCCGGGCCGGGCAGATAATTATAATCAGGCGCCCTTAAAAACCCAAAACCATCAGGCAGCACTTCAAGCACCCCTTCTCCGTATATTATGCCATTCTGTGCCGATTGCGCCTGAAGCAAGGCAAAGATGAGTTCCTGTTTGGTCATTCCCGTTGCTCCCTCCACCTTGAACTCCCATGCAAGCGCAGCAAGGTCATTTATCTTTTTTTCTTTAAGTTCCTTTAAGTTCATCAAACTTCTCCTTTTAAAAGTTAAAATATTGCATCAAACGCAATTAACCATCTATATTCTGCATATGCTATGTATTAGCAGGTTTTTTCTCAATAGATCTGCTTATATTAAATTGAGAGATTATAAAAAGGTGTGGTTATAAATTATTTCTCGTATACCTTATACAAATTACACTACAGAACTTTATAGCTACTAATAAGTTAGTTATTAGACCAGACAATCCACCTTTAGGTGTGTTAATACGAAGACCTGATTTTGCGGTTATGTTTAAGAATAATCCACAAAAGTGCTATTGTCAAGTTTTTTTTCAAATTTGTCAAACCAAAATACAAGGATAAATGCTTTTCCTGTATGAAAGTTTTTATTTTGCTTTCTCAAATTGAGATTTTTTATAAAGAGATTATTGTTTTAAAGATAATAGTAGCTTACGAACCTGAGCCTTCGTTTCTTCAACACTCCCATCATTATATATAACGTAATCGGCAAGTTTAAGTTTTTTATCAATAGGCATCTGGGAAGAGAGCCTCCTTTGTGCCTCCGCATCAGAAAGCCCATCCCTTTTTATAAGCCTTTTTATCTGTATCGCTTCATCCACATAGACAAGTACCACCCGATCCATATCTTTATAAAAACCGCTTTCTATAAGAAGAGGGACATCTATAAAAATCAGGGCGTCATGATTATCACCTCTGAGCACCTCTATTCTCTTCCACATTTTCCGTCTTATCTCAGGGTGAGTTATGGCGTTGAGTTTTTTTAGCAGTTTATGGTCTTTAAATACGGCATCTCCAAGTTTTTTTCTGTCTATCTCGCCATCGGAGGTCAAAAACCCTCTTCCAAATTGAGCCGTTATCTTCGCCCAAGCCTTGCAACCCGGCCTTACAACCTCTCTTGCAATCTCGTCAATATCTATTACATCAAGACCAAGCTCCATAAGATAGTGTGAGACAAGGCTCTTGCCTGAGGCAATTCCACCTGTAATTCCTATTAACATAGTTTTATAAAACTCAACTGCCTTCCTGTTTCTCCGTCCCTTCTGTAAGAGAAAAAATGATCCTTATCACATGAAGTGCACGTGCCCACCCGCTCGACATTTTCAACCTTAACCCCTGAGTCTATAATATCACTTATTGCAAGGGAAGCAAGGTCAACATGGTGTTTATCCCCGCTACAATCCGGCAGACAGGCCGCCGGATACCTGTTTTTTAATATCTTTAACACGTCCCCTCCCACAGTAAAACAGTTTTTGTTTATATAAGGTCCTAAGACAATAAGCAAGGCATCCTTAGACGCCCCGTATCGTGATACCAAAAAAGATATGCCTTCCTTTATAATCCCTCCCGCAAGCCCTTTCCAGCCTCCATGTAGCGCAGCTATTACCTCTTTTTCAGGCTCAAGCATAAGAATGGGAATACAATCCGCGGTAAGGATACCCAGGACGATATCCTTTCGTCTTGTAACAAGCCCGTCACCTTCGAAACCATCCACACTCTCTATAGAATCAGTTACATCCAATATCCTGCTGCCATGCACCTGTTTTACCGTAAAGAGCCTGTCAGACGTAAAACCGAAAGCGGATGATAAAAGCGCCCTGTTTTGAGCAACGTTGCTCTTTGGATCACCCACAGAAAAAGACATGTTGAAGGAAGAAAAAGCTCCCGTGCTTACCCCCCCCACCCTTGAACAGAAAAGATGGTTTACAAGGCCGCTCTTTTTTAAAAGCCCTGATGAGAAGCCCCTTATACCTTGGATCTCTTCAAGCATATCTTTTACCCAAAAATAGAGATAGGTTTTTGGGCAAATTGGCAAGACGCTTTAAATGCAAGGCCGCAGGC